>JAEYPG010000160.1 GCA_023410975.1 Pseudomonadota bacterium | reverse complement strand
GCTCATGGTCGTTGCCATCAGCGTGCCGCCGCGACCTTGCTGCCGGCGAGCTCACCGTCGGCGCCGTATTCCGGCCAGTAGCGTTCGAGCTTCTGCGCCTTGAGCGCGGCGTCGAGGAAGCGCCGGTCAAACCAGCTCTCCACCTCGGGCTTGCTGCGGATGAGCTTGAGCCGGTAGGCCTCGTCTGCCGCGTCCTTGTAGCGGGCCACCAGGAAGGGATCGAGCAGCGGGCTCAGGCGCACGCGCAGCGGCTGACCGATGAAATCCTCGCGCCAGACCTGCTCCGGGTACTCCGTCTTGCCCCACTCGGCAAACAGCTCGCCGCGCCGGCTCTCCTCGGAGTAGTGGCGGGCAGTGCGCACCACCACGTCCACCACGCGCTGCACCAGCGCGGGCTGCTTCTCGGCAAACTCGTCCACGGCCAGCAGCGCCGTCTGCCGGGTGTAGCGGTACGAGTCCTGTGTCGCGGACCACACCACCTTGGCCACGCCCTTGTCACGCAGCCCGAAAAGCTCGACGTAGCCGAACGCGGCGTCGATGTCCTTGGTGGTGAGCGCCGCCAGCGCGCCGGGGCGGTCCAGGTTGATCAGCTTGAGGTCGCTTTCCTTGAGGCCCTTGGCGGCCAGTGCCCGCACCGTGGCAAGGTGCAGATTAGTGCCCTTGAATACTGCCACCCGCTTGCCCTTGAGGTCCTCGATGCGGCTGATGGTGGAGTCCGCAGGTACACCGAGATAGAGACCGTTGCGCACGCCACTGGCCAGCACGATGCGGGTCTTCACGCCGTTGGCGCGATGCACGATCGAAGGCAGGTCGCCTTGCCAGACCAGGTCCAGCTGCCTGTTGACGAGCGCCTCGTTGACCGCCGGGCCGGCACCCTTGAAGAAGATCCAGTTGACCTTGATGCCGTCCTTCTCGAATTCCTTTTCGAGCAGGCCTTGTGCATTGGCCAGTCCGACGCTGGAGCCGCCGGCGCGAGGCGGGGTGCCGATGCCGCCGGTGGCTACGCCAATGCGTATGACCTGGGGCGTCTGCGTCTGTGCCTGCACAGGCCATGCGGCAGCGACGGTGGTGGCGGCGAGCGCGATCGCGACGGCGCGGCGACGGTGGTCCATGTGCGTTGACCTCGGTGCGAGTGCTGCAATGCTGTGGATTCTGGTAATGGCTAACCTGCGCGTGAACGCATGGATTTGACTTTGGATATGTCGTCAGAGAACAGTCAGAAAGGCCGGGTGGCATGTTTCTTGTTCCAGAGGGATGCGGTCGCATCCATATGGTGTGCACAACGCGATCCACAGTCACGTCCTGGCTGAACTCCGGTAGACAGCGGCCTGCCGCTTCACTCCAGGCGGCAGGCCACCCGGCGTTCATGGCCCACGGTTGTCTTGGCCGCCAAGCCCAGCGCGGGACGCTCGGTGCGGCAACGCGCGGTGGTGCAAGGGCAGCGCGGGTGGAACGGGCAGCATGCGGGACTGGCCAGCGGGCTGGGCAACCCGCCACCCAGGCCAGGGGCGGCCACCTCCCGGCACTGCACCGCAGCCGCAAGCGCGCGCATGTAAGGATGCTTGGGTCGCATCAACAGCTGAGCTTCGGTCCTCCCTCCAGCACCCGGCCAAGGTACATCACCACCGCGCGGTCGGCCATGTGCTGACCACCGACAGGTCGTGCGAGACAAAAAGCATGGCCCGGTCCACGTTGGGCGCGCAGATCCGGCAGCAGGTTGAGAGCACCTGCGCGCGCACCGACACATCGAGTGCCCACCGCTTGATCGCACGCGAGCAGACCCGGTGAAAGCATCAGCGTCCGGGCGATGGCCACGCGCTGACACTGTCCGCCGGAGATCCAGCGCAGATATCGCCCTGCCGTGGCGGCTAACAAAACCTGAGGACTTGCTGGATACCTTGAGCACGCATGAAGCGAGCGCTGGTGAGCAAGAAACTGTGGCAGGAGTTGGAACCGCTGGTGCCTAACAGGCCGTTGAAGTACCCAGTGTTGGGCTACCCATGACCTCCTTCGGTGTCGCCATGTGCAATTTCAGGCGGCTCAGGAAGGCCCATGACGGGCAATCTGGTCTGCTGAGGCGCTGTCGAAGCCCTGGCAGGCGGCCCAGCAGGCCTTTTGTAGCCGTGCTGTCCGGCTCATGGACGGACCGTTGCCAAGCCGCGCAGCCGCGTGAGGTTGTACGCCGCCATGGTCAGCGTGATGGGTAGTGCTTGCCATGGCAGCTCTCCAGGCGACAAGTCGCTCCCGGCTATGCGCCCAAAGCAATACCCATAACTACGACTGTAGGGTTAAACAGGCTGCCTTGGCAGCCCGGTTCGATCCGCTGCAATGAGCCTTGCCTTGCAGAGTCAGACCAGGCATTGGCGGCAGGACTCGGTGATGCAGTGCGCGAAGTACGCCGCCGCCGGCGTGAGCGGCACGTCTGGCCGCGACACGAGCATCACTTCCACATCGCTCGGGTGCAGCTCGCTGGTCTCAAGCGGCACCAGGCCGCGCGTTTCCGGGTGGCCCAGCAGCGGGCTGGGCAGCACGCCCACCAGGTCGGCATTGCGCAGCAAGTTGAGCGCGGCCATCGCCTCGCACACCACCACACGCGGCGGCAGGGGCACACCCGCGAGCTTGAACATGGCTTCGTAGCGTCCCATGCCGATGCTGCCCAGCGTGCCGGCCAGCACCCACTCGCAGTCCACCAGGGCGCGCGCTGAGGGGGCCTGCAACAACGGATGTCCCTCGCGCATGACGATGCGCTGCGTGGTGCGCAAGATCGGCGCGCATTGGAACTCGTCGTCGCTGAGCTCGCCCACGTCGGGCGCCACGACGGCCAGGTCAAGCATGCCGTCACGCAGCCGCGGCAGCACGCGCGCCATCAGTCCTTCGATGAACTGCAGTTGCACCTGCGGGTAGCGCTGGCGGAACCAGTTGAACGCGCCGCCCAGCGCGGTGATGGTCACCGAAGGCGTGAGCCCTACACGTACCAGACCGCCTTCGTCGCCGCGGCATTGACGCAGCTCGTCTTCGGCCAGCTCGACCTGGCGCAGCACCAGTTGCGCGCGTGCCAGCAGCCGCTGCCCGGCCTCGGTCAGACCAACTCCGCGCGAGCTGCGCATGAGCAGGGGCACGCCAGCCTCTTCCTCCAGCTGGCGCAAGGACTTGGTCAGCGCAGCCTGTGACAGGTGCACCTGCCGCGCCGCAGCGCGGATGCCGCCATGCTGCACCACGGCCACCAGTGCCTGCATCTGATGCAGCTTCATAAGTGACAACCAGAAGTGTTCACGAACACGATTGTCCATCTTCCTGGCTGCTGCCCGGTTTTCTAGCATGCGCCATGTCCCGAATCGAAGACCTCTCCCCGCCCATTCCACATCCCCTGGTCGCTGCCTTGCGGGCCTGCGCATCCGAGTTCATCGCCCTGCGGCGCGACATCCATCGCCATCCCGAGCTGGGCCTGGCCGAGCACCGCACCTCGGCGCTGGTGGCCGAGCGGCTGCAATCCTGGGGCTACGAGGTGCATCGCGGGCTGGCTACTACCGGTGTGGTGGCCACGCTGCGGCGCGGCCAGGGGGGCAAGCGCCTGGGATTGCGCGCCGACATGGATGCGCTGCCGATCCAGGAGCCTGCGGGCCGGCCCTGGGCGAGCGTGCACGACGGTGTGATGCATGCCTGCGGCCACGATGGACACACGGCCATGCTGCTGGCCGCGGCGAAGCACCTGGCCGAGGCCGGCGGCTTCGACGGCACGCTGCACCTGATCTTCCAGCCCGCCGAGGAGCACCCGGGCGGCGCGCGGCTGATGGTGGAGCAGGGCCTCTTCGAGCGCTTTCCCTGCGACGCCGTGTTCGCCATGCACAACATGCCCGGCGTGCCGCAGGGACACCTGGTGCTGCGCGAGGGCGCAGCGATGGCCTCCTCGGACGACGTGACCGTCACGCTGCACGGCACCGGCGGCCATGGCGCGATGCCGCACCGCGCAGCCGACCCGATCGTCGCGGCGGCGTCCATCGTGATGGCGCTGCAGACCGTCGTCTCACGCAACGTCGCGCCACTGGACACGGCCATCGTCACCGTCGGCGCGATCCACGCCGGCCGCGCCAACAACGTCATCCCCGCCACCGCGACGCTGGAGGTGAGCGTGCGTGCACTGGACCCGGCCGTGCGCGACCTGCTGGAGCGGCGCATCCAAGAACTGGTGCAGGCGCAGGCGCAGGGCTTTGGCGTGCGAGCTGAGTTGGCCTACAAGCGCGACTACCCGGTTCTGGTGAACACGGCCGCGGAAACAGCGTTCGCGCGCGAGGTGGCGCTGGAGCTGCTGGGGCCGCAGCACGTGACGCTGCAGGGCGCGCCGTTGACCGGCAGCGAGGATTTCGCCGTGATGCTGCAGTACTGCCCGGGCAGCTACCTGCAGATCGGCAACGGCGCGGGTGAAGGCAGCTGCATGGTCCACAACCCGGGCTACGACTTCCATGACGACAACGTCGCCGTCGGCGCGGCGTACTGGGTGCTGCTCGCACAGCGCTTCCTGCGCGGCTGAACAAGGCCAGTCCCCGTCAAGGAGATCCGCCATGCCTCACACCGCTCGCCGGCGAGCCACGGTCAGCGCCATGCGGGCTGCTCTGCCTTTGCCGGCCGTTGCCCAGGACACGGGTACCGCTCGCATCGGCCAGGCCGGGACGACTTCGGGTCCGGCGGCGCACCTGGGACAGGACAGCGCCAACGGCGTGCACCTGGCCGTGGCCGACCTCAACACCCGGGAGTTCCGGCTGGGCGGCCGGCGCGTGCGCTTCGAGGTCGTGGCCGAGGACAACGCGACCGACCCGCGGCAGGCGGTGGTGGCCGCGCAGCATGGCGCCAGCGCTGCAACGACCCTTTCCCGGGACCGTTCCAGGGCTCGGCACCCTACGCGTGCGACGCCACGCTGGTACTGGCCGAGGCCATGCGCCTGGCCGATTCGGCCCCGACCCGCGCCTCCACGGCCCGCGGCTCTTCGAGGTGCAGCTCGCAAGCCTCAAGGGCAAGCCGGCCTTCGAACCCAGCGATGAGCTGCGCCAGCCCGCGCCGGCTTTTTCCCCAAGACCCCGCAGGCCGCAAGCAGCCGCTCGAATGACGGCCGCTGCGCCCGCAACCACCAGGAGACTCCAACATGACCCAGCAACTGTGGCGCCTCGGTGCCGTCGGGACGGCACAGCTCGTCGCGCGCCGTGACGTGTCCGCCCGCGAGACCGTGCAGTCGGTGCTCGATCGCATCGCCGAGGTGAACCCTCGCCTGAATGCGCTGGCGTGGGTGACGCCCGAGAAGGCGCTGGCTGCGGCCGACGCCGCTGACGCGGCGCTGGCGCGCGGCCAGGCCGTGGGGCCGCTGCACGGCGTGCCGGTGACGATCAAGATCAACGTGGACGCGGCGGGCGACCCCACCACCGACGGCATCCATGCGCTCAAGGACAACGTCGCTGCCGAGGACTCGCCGCTGGTGGCCAGCTTGAAGCAGGCCGGCGCCATCATCGTTGGCCGCAACAACGCGCCGGCCTTCTCGCTGCGCTGGTTCGCCGACAACGACCTGCACGGCCGCACCCTGAATCCCTTTGATGCCGGCGTGACGCCCGGCGGCTCCAGCGGCGGCGCCGCCGCGGCCGTGGCCACCGGCCTGGGCGCCATCGCGCACGGCAACGACTACGGCGGCTCCATCCGCTACCCGGCCTGGGCCTGCGGCGTGGTGGGCCTGCGCACAACCGTCGGCCGCGTGCCCTCGTACAAGGCCAGCGCTCCGAACCGCGTCATCAGCAACCAGCAGATGTCGGTGCAGGGGCCGCTGGCGCGCAGCGTGGCCGACGCGCGGCTGGCGCTGCGGGTGATGAGCCAGGGCACGCCGCTGGACCCCCAGTGGGTACCCGCGCCGCTGGAGCAGCCCGGCTGTGAGCGGCCGGTGCGCGTGGCGCTGTTCAAGCGCTGGGGTGGCTGCTCAGCCGACGCGTCGGTGGTGGCGGCGCTGGAGCAGGCCGGCCGGTGGCTGGCCGACGCGGGCTACGAGGTGGAGGAGGTGGCGCCGCCGCACTTCGACGAGATGAACGCGCTCTACCGGCAGCTGGTGCTGGAGGACCTGCGCCGCGGCGCCGCGCCGGCGGTCGAGAAGTTCGGCGACGCGGCGGTGCGCAAGTCCTTCGCGCACTTCATTGGCGGCGTGCGCGAGTGGAGCCGGGACGAGTATCTGGAAGGCTTGGCGCGGCGCTTCAGCATCGCGCGCGACTGGGCGGTGTTCTTCGAGAAGTACCCGGTACTGCTG
>JAEYPG010000091.1 GCA_023410975.1 Pseudomonadota bacterium | reverse complement strand
AACGAGCTGTTCTACATGGACAAGACCATGATGGTCTTCGGCGACGCCAAGAAGGTCGTGGAGGAGATGGTCAAGGCTATTGATTGAATGGCTGGTCGAGTTCGGCCGCACCGAATTGCAGAGGCTTGAAGGGAATCTGACTGTGCAGTTGCTGAGCACTTTGGCTGGAACGGTCTGCGGAACCGAACCCTTCTACCTCGGTGCCGAAACACACGTCTTTGTTGCAGGCTTCGCAGGGCTTCGATCCCCCACGAAGCGGATGTGGAAGAGATTCGGCCACGGCTGCTTGAGCGGCTTCACCCCCTGGGAGAGAAGGTCTGGGCAATCGTCGACTGCAACGGCTTCTTGTTGTCGGCGAACGTGACCGGCGCGTTCGCCGACTGGTCACCGAGGTGGCTGAGACCCACAACAGACGCGTGTCGCGGCACACCCAGAGTGCCGGTCTACGAGCAAGGCTGGACAACGCCTTGCACCTGCGTGGGGTAGCGCCAGACATCTTCAGTGAACAACATGCCTGGGCGTATCTGGGGCGCTTTCGGCATGTCTGTACAAACCAGCGCAGATCCGTGCTGTGACCTCGCGCTGCATCGAGGCGCTTGATCCAAAGGTCGTCGCGGCCGAGTGGCGGCAAGAGTCGCACTTCTGAGCCAACCAATTGCTCACGCAGCGTGCAGCGCGGAGACACGAAAAACTATAGCGGGCCGCAGCACCAAGCTGCTCCCGTCTTCGGCGCAGTTCAAATCAGATGTGGCTGCTGGCCGTCGTACGCCTACCTTGATCAAAGCAATGCCGCACGAAATCAAGCGCCGTTGATCCCAGTTGCTTGCTCTGGTGAACCACCATGGACAGCGAGCGCTGCATTGGCAGCATTGGGGAACTGATCATCACCAGAACGCCGCTGGTCACTGCGTCGGTAATTGCGTGTCGAGACAAGCAGCCCAGGCCGAGCCCAGACGCCACGGTACGCTTGATGGCCTCGTTGCTGCCGAGTTCCAGGCTGATGTTGATCTGATCAAGCCGTGCCGTCAGCCAGCGGTCCGTGGCTTCCCGCGTACCCGAGCCCTGTTCGCGAACGATCCAGCTTGCCGCGGCGAGTTGCTTCAACGATGTCGACTTGCCGGCCAGAGGATGGCCTGGCGCTGCGACGATGACGATTTCGTCGTTCATCCAGTGGCGAATGTGAAGCGAGGGATGCGAGCCCGTGCCCTCGATGAAGCCCACGTCGACATCGAAATCAGCTACCAGCCTCAGGACGTCGCGCGTATTGGCGATGTCCAACTGCACTTGACTTCGAGGATGGGCCTCCTTCCAGCGTGCGATGAGCGGGGGCAGCAGGTATTCGCCGATGGTGAAGCTCGATGCCATGCGCAGACGGGTGGCATGTTCGCCAGCGAACAGCGATTCCACTTCCAGTGCTTGATCGAGCAACGCAGCTGCCCGTGGGAGAAACGCTCGACCGTTCTCGTTGAGAACCAGGCGCCGGCCAACACGGTCGAACAGCGGCACACCCAGCAACGATTCCAAGTCGGCCAGCGCGCTGCTGGCTGCCGACTGGGAACGGCTCACCTTGTCGGCGGCTGCTCGCGTCGAGCCCGCTCTCGCAGTGGCCGAGAACACTTCCAACTGGCGCAAAGTCAGGCGCAGGCGCTGATCGGAAATTCCTGTCATATAGACCCGAATTATGAGCTTATCTGATTAAAGCATAAGGCCTACGCTCTTGGACATCTCGCGCAATTTCCCTTTCACGGGCTGCTTCACGACACCAAAAGGCGTCGAGCGCCTGGGAGGCGTACCTCCTTCAAGCAAAGGCTGTGAAGCGGTCCAAATGCATCGGATGTCCAAGATGAACAGTTCAACCCAGGCAAGCAGTGTTGCCATCCCCAGCACTCTGCAGGGGCCGGTGGCCAAAGTTCGCAACCTCTTGCCTGGCACCGGGCTGTCGGCCATGGTCGCCATGGCTGCAACGCTGGTCTCGATGCTGCACGGCGGACCTCAATTCCTGTACGCGCTGTTCTTCGGCATCTCTTTGCATTACCTGAGTGACGATCCAAAGACCAAACCGGGTATCGAGTTTTGCGCTCGAGGACTTTTGCGCTTCGGTGTTGGCCTGCTTGGTGCGCGGATCACGGCCGGGCAGATCATCGCGCTGGGCTGGGAAACGGCGCTGATCGTCATTGCCGCCGTGGTCAGCACGATCGCGGTGGCGCTCCTGCTGGGACGCATGCTCGGCATGAGCCGTGCGCAGACCGTGCTGGCGGGCGGTGCAGTGGCCATCTGCGGTGCGTCGGCAGCCTTGGCCATTTCCGCGGTTCTGCCGCGCGAGAAGGACGGTGACCGCTTCACGTTGATGGTGGTGGTCGCTGTCACCTTGCTGTCCACGATTGCGATGGTGGTCTATCCGACACTGGCCCGGTTGCTGGGGCTGTCGCCGGAGCAGGCAGGGCTCTTTCTTGGGGGCACCATCCATGATGTGGCGCAGGTGGTCGGTGCGGGCTACACGCTCAGCCGCGAAGCGGGAGACCACGCCACCATCGTCAAACTGCTGCGCGTGGCAATGCTGACTGTGGTGGTTGTTACCGTGGCCTTCGCGTTCTCCCGGCAGCGGCATCAAGCCGGAGCAGCCCATGCACAAGGTCGCCGACTGGCGCGCCAGCCGCTGGTGCCATGGTTCCTTTGGATGTTCGTCGCCATGGTGGTTGTCAACTCCATCGGCATGCTTGCACCAGCGGTCCAGTCCGGTCTCAATGACGCTTCGCGGGCATGCCTCGTGGTCGCAATTGCAGCACTGGGCATCAAGACGTCGTTCAGCGGCTTGGCCCGTCTGGGCTGGCGGCCGTTCATGCTGCTGCTGGTCGAAACGGTGTGGATGGCGGCCCTGGTGCTGGCGATCATCGAGTTCCGAGCTGCCTGAACGTTCAGCCACGAGGCAGGCCTACGTGAGCGGGGGTGCTCGGGTCGGCAGTCACGGCAAGCATCGGTTCTGCACATGCGTGTCCTGTGTTTCCGAGGGCAGCAGCTGCCGGTGCGCTGGCAACGGCACACGCGGCCCCTGATTGACCCTCAATCCGCGGCTTAGAACTGGGCAAGGACAGCCCGGATTTGACCTCGGTTTCATTCCTTCCAATGACAAGGAGACAGCATGCGTGACCCGGATTCCACCAACCGCCTGCGCCGCAGGCTCGTCGCCGGCGGTGCCGGCTTCCTTGCGGGTGCCGGACTCGGCGCGCTCACGCCTGCTGCGCTGGCACAGGGTGAGACGTTCGCGCACCCTTTTGCCAACGGCGCTCGCCGCCTGGTGGCCTACCCCGAGAAGCGGCCGCTGATCGTGCTGACTTCGCGCCCGCCGCAGCTGGAGACGCCCTTCGAGGTCTTTAATGACGGCCTCATCACCCCCAACGACGCGTTCTTCGTGCGCTACCACCACGCCGGCATCCCGACCGTCATCGACGGCGACAAGCATGTCATCCGCATCGGCGGCAACGCGGTAGGCAAGCCCTTCGAGCTGAGCATGGCCGAGCTGCGCACGCAGTTCAAACCCGTCGAGGTGGTCGCTGTCAACCAGTGCTCGGGCAACAGCCGCGGGCTGTTCGAGCCGCGCGTGACGGGCGGGCAGCTGGGCCACGGCGCCATGGGCAACGCACGCTGGCTGGGCGTGCCGCTCAAGGACGTGCTGGCGCGCGCCGAAGTCAAGAACAGCGCGCGGCAGGTCACCTTCGACGGGCTGGACACGGCGCTCTTCGGCGGAGGCGACTTCGTCAAGGCGCTGGACGTGAGCCACGCGCTGGACGGCGAGGTCATGCTCGCCTACCGCATGAACGGCGCCGAGCTGCCGCTGCTCAACGGCTTCCCGGTACGGTTGGTGGTGCCGGGCCACTACGGCACCTACTGGGTCAAGCACCTGTCGCAGATCGACGTCATCGACCGGGAGTACGACGGCTTCTGGATGAAGCCGGGCTACCGCGTGCCGGACAACGACTGCGCCTGCGTCGAGCCGGGCACGGCGCCGGCGGCCACGCGTCCCATCGGACGCTTCAACGTGCGTTCCTTCATCACCTCGCTGTCCGACGGCGCGCGGGTCGCAGCTGGGCGCGAGACCGTCGTGCGCGGTATCGCTTTCGACGGCGGGCAGGGCGTGCGCGAGGTGGCGTACTCCATCGACGGTGGGCGCAGCTGGCGTGGCGCCCGGCTGGGCGAGGATTTGGGGCGCTACTCCTTCCGCGAGTTCAGCTTCGCCTTCACGCCGGCCAAGGGGCGGCATGACCTGCGCGTGCGCGCGTGGAACCGCTCGGGCCAGAGCCAGCCGATGCAAGCCCTGTGGCAGCCCGCGGGCTACATGCGCAACGTGGTCGAGTCGGTCAGGGTCACCGCCGCTTGAGGAGGGCAGTCATGAGACAAGCAGCAAGGACGACGGCGGCCGCGGTGGTGGCCGTGGTGCTCGGCGCCGCAGCCGGCATGGCGCGGGCCGACGTGAGGAGCATTGAGTTGCCGCCCGACGGACTGCAGCTCAAGCCCAGCACGCTTCCGGGCTATGCCAAGGCCCAGGCCAGTTGTGTGGCCTGCCATTCGGCCGAGTACATGACCTACCAGCCGCCCACTGCCGCACGGGCGTACTGGGAGGCCATGGTCAAGCGCATGAAGGCTGTATTCAACGCGCCCATCGACGAAGCCGACATGCCAGCCATTGTGGAGTACTTGGTCAAGACGTACGGCAATGAGCAGACGCGGTAGGCCAACAGCGCCCTTGCGCATTGGAGTCCGAGTCGGTTCGATCAGTCGGACTGGATCGGCGGGAGCCTGAGGTACTGAAGCCATCAGGTCGCAGGTCCGATGCTGCGCCGCGTTCCTGCTGAGCCGGCGCACGGCGGCACCAGCACGTTGCCGGCGCTCAGCGGCGCGCTGCCTGGCCGGGCTGCAGCCGTGGTGTCTGACCTTCGATCAGCTGTCGTGTCTGTCGCAACTCGGCAATGTGACTTATGTGAAATTGGATGCGTGCTCAACATTGCCGCCGTCCAGGCATGCCATCACGTGCTGCACCACGCGGTCGCAGTGCGTGCCGCCGAACTCATACAGGTCTTGCTGGGCCAGGCCGATCTCTTGCTCCAGCGCTCTGCGCAGAAGGCAACGCGCGCGAAAGTGCCGGGTGCGCACGGTGGCCTCAGGGATGTCAAGACAGCGCGCCGTCTCCTCCACGCCCATGTCCTCGACCTCGCGCATCACGAACACGAGGCGCAAGGCCCGCGGCAGCTGGTCGAGCTGCTTCTCGATCAAGGCCCGCATCTCGGCGCGCATCGCGGCCCGCTCCGGCGCACCAGCATCCGGGGGCGCCGGGGCATCGAGTTCCGTCTCGTCGTCGTTTGAAGACCTGACCATCGGGATCACCTTCTCGCGCCGCGCCTCGCGCCGCAGCCGGCCCAGGCACTCGTTGAGGACCAGTCGCGACAGCCAGGTCGCCAGTGCCGCTTCGCCCCGGAAGTCGCCGATGGCCCGATAGGCCGAGAGATAGGCCTCCTGCAGCGCGTCCTCAGCCTCGGCATCGTCGCGCAGCATGGCGCGTGCCAGCCGGAACAGGCGCCGGTTGTGGCGCCGCATCAGCAGCTCGAACGCTGTGCGATCGCCCGCAGCGACGCGCTGCACAAGCGTGTGCTCGTCGCCGCCGTCTTCAGGAGCGGCCACCTGGGCATTGGAAGTGTTCATCGTGGGCTGACAATCACTGTGGCCTTCATCATGGGATGCAGCGTGCACACGTAGGCAAAGCTGCCGCTGACGGGAAAGACATGGCTCCAGGAGGTCGCTGGAGCGATGGTGCGCGAGTCGAAGTCCCGACTGCCCGCAGCCGTGACCGTGTGCGGAACCAAGTCCTTGTTTTCCCACAAGACCCGGTCGCCGGAGGCAACGGTCAGCGTCTCGGGGCTGAAGCGCATCGCCTCGATATACACCCGGTGCGTAGCAGGTTCGCCTGCCGCTCCACCGGCAGCCAGCACCAAGCCGAGCCAAGCGCCAGCCGAGCGATGGAACGTGCTCATGGTGCGGCCGGCAGCGAGGCCTGGAGGGACTGCGCATGCTGCAGGTGGGCCACGAAAGCCGGGCGCACCTTCACCATGAGGGCCTTGAGCTCCTCGTTGCGCGCATTTGGGATCAGTGTCTTGTCCAGCGTGTCGATCACGGCTTGGTGGTAGGTGACCTCATGCTGGACGTAGGCACGGTCGAACGCCTGGCCCTTGAGGGCCTTGAGCTTGGCGAGGTTCGCATCACCGCCTTGCTTGAGGCTCTGCGCCGTTGGGTTGTCCTCGGGCTTGAGGTTGAGCTTCTGGGCCAGATCGGCCGCCGCCTTGTTGACGCCGCTGTGGTCAGTAACCATGAGTTGCGCGAACTGTTGGACCTGCTTTGACTGGGCCATCGACTTCGCCAACTGACCGGCGTCGATGTCCACCTGGTTCGCGGTTACCACGATCGCAGCAATCTGCGCGTCATTGACCTGCTGCCCTGAGGCCATGCCTGCCGCACACAGGCACAAGGCCGCGAGTGTCTTCTTCATCATGAAGGACTCCTGGTCTCGGGCTGCTTCCAGCAGTTCCCCATGAACACGCGATCGCAACCCTTCCGGAGAGATAGACGGCGTGACGGCCGCTCGCGTTCCGAATATCCCTGGTACGAGCACCGGCTTGGAAATACAGGAGCGTCAATCACCCGGGACGATCCGGCGGGCGTACGAGACGAGCACGGAATGATTTCCAGGACATGTCATCCCTCAGGCCCCGTGGCAGCAGGAATCGGGTTCACGGCTTCAGTCCCATTGACCGGATATGCATCATGTCGTGATATTTTCTGGGAGGCACCGATCGTTCATTCCGAGGCCCAGCGATGCTCCGTACCGCCTTCACCGAAATGCTCGGCATTGAGTACCCGATCGCGCTTGCACCCATGGGCGGGGTGTCGGGCGGTCGACTGGCTGCGGCCGTTTCCAACGCTGGGGGGTTGGGTCTTGTTGGTGGTGGTTACGGGGACAGCGTGTGGCTGAGCAGGGAGCTGTCGCTGGTGAGGAGCCAGACCCGCCATCCATGGGGCGTTGGCCTCATCACCTGGTCAGTCGATGCATCGGTTGTCGAGCTGGTGCTGGAGTACGGGCCGCATGCCGTCATGCTGTCGTTTGGCGATCCGAGGCCGTACGGATCGATTGTCAAGGCGGCCGGTTGCCGCCTGATTTGCCAGGTCCAGGACATGGCCGGCGCACGCTTGGCCCTCGACGCCGGCGCTGATGTCATCGTGGCACAAGGCACCGAAGCAGGTGGCCACGGCGCTGGACGCTCGACGCTGCCGTTGGTGCCCGCTGTCGTCGATGCGGCGGCGCCCGGGCCGGTGCTGGCGGCCGGCGGCATTGCCGATGGCCGCGGCTTGGCGGCGGCGCTGGTGCTCGGCGCGCAGGGAGCATTGATTGGCACACGGTTCTACGCCAGCGAAGAGGCCCTGGGCCACCCGGAAGCCAAGCGCAGGATCGTTGCCGCCCATGGCGAAGACACGTGCAGGACAACGGCATTCGACGTGGTACGCAAGCTGGCTTGGCCCGAACCGTACAACGGGCGCGCGTTGCGCAATGGCTTTGTCGAGCGCTGGAGAGGTCGGGAGGGAGAACTGGCCGCACAGGTGGACCTACAGCAACACGTGTACGCATCGGCGGTACAGGCCGAAGACCACGATGTCGCGGTTGTCTGGGCAGGCGAAGGAGTCGACCTGATCAACGGGATCGAACCGGCCGGTGAAATCGTGCGGCGAGTGGCCACCGAGGCGGCGGACCGGTTGAGGTGGGCTGCGAGGCTTGCATGAAACTCAACATCCTCTCGGACCTGCACCTGGGCTTCGGCGCGATGGACCGGCCGGAGAACGATGCTGACGTGGTTGTCCTGGCGGGTGACATCTCGCGACACCGCGAGGCGGTGGCCTGGGCCTTGCGCTTCGAGCGGCCGGTGATCTATGTCCCCGGAAACCACGAGTTCTACGGCAGCTGCATCGAGGCGGTAACGCAAGATCTCAAGCGCCTGTGCGCCGGCACACGGGTCCACGTTCTCGATGACGGCGAATGCGTGATCGGAAACGTGCGCTTTCTTGGCGCGACGCTGTGGAGCGATTTTGAGCTGTTTGGCGATGGCGAGAACAAGGCCGCTGCCATGGCCGAGGCGCGACAGTCCATACGCGACTTCAGCAGGATCCGGGGAACCACGTCGGACAGCGCGACGTTCACGCCAGACGATGCGGCGGCATTGTTCGGACGGCACGCCGCCTGGCTTGACAGCCGGCTGAGAGCACCTCACGACGGGCCCACCGTCGTCGTTACACATCACGCTCCTTCGGCCCAGAGCATCCATCCGCGGTTCACCGGCTCGCTGTTGAATGCATGTTTCGTCTCCAGGGCTGAGCACCTCCTGGGCGCCGACCGCGTGCAGCTCTGGATCCATGGGCATACCCATGACAGCTTCGATTACACGCTCAACGGGACACGCGTGGTTTGCAATCCGAGGG
>JAEYPG010000005.1 GCA_023410975.1 Pseudomonadota bacterium | reverse complement strand
CTGCAGGGACAAGGGCTCGATGCGCTGCGCGATCTGATCGCGCAGGCCGCCACGGGCGCCGACGCCGCCGCAGGCCATGATATGCAGGACGCAGGCGCCGATGACGACGCCTCGCTGCCGTCGCCGTCCGGTTCCGACGACCGTGACGACGAATACCCTCCTCGATCGATGCAAGCATGAGCATCCACCCTGAACTTTCCCTGCCGTCGCCACTGCGTTCCGTGGCCGGTGCCGCGCAGGCCCTGCTGGGGCGTCTGGCGCGGCCGCTTCTGATGAGCAACGGCCGCAACGACGGGCCGCCGGACCTTGACGAGCTCTGGCGCGACTTCAACCGCAAGCTCTCCAACCTGTTCGGCGGCAAGTCGGGCCGGCCGGGGCCGAGCGGCAACGGCGGCGACGGCGGCGGCGGTCCGTCCTTCCAGCCCGATATGAAGAGCGCGGGCATCGGCGCCGGGCTGATAGCCGGCGTGGTGCTGCTGATCTGGTTGGGCAGCGGCGTGTTCATCGTGCAGGAAGGCCAGCAGGCGGTGGTGACCTCCTTCGGCCGCTATGCGTACACGGCCGATGCGGGCATCCAGTGGCGCTTCCCGTACCCATTCCAGGCGCATGAGACGGTGCCGGTGACGCAGCTGCGCTCGGTGGAAGTGGGCCGCAACACTGTGGTGCAGGCCACGGGGCTGCGCGACTCCTCGATGCTTACCCAGGACGAGAACATCGTGGATATCCGATTCACGGTGCAGTACCGGCTCAAAGACGCACGCGCTTATTTGTTCGAGAACCGCAACCCTGACGAAGCGGTGGTGCAGGCCGCGGAGTCGGCCGTGCGCGAGATCGTGGGCCGCAGCAAGGTGGACTCGGTGCTGTACGAGCAGCGCGATGCGGTGGCGCAGGACTTGGTGAAGTCGATCCAGAGCCAGCTCGACCGGCTCAACGCGGGCATCGTGGTCGCCAACGTCAACATGGGCAGCGTCCAGGTGCCCGAGCAGGTGCAGGCGGCCTTCAACGACGCCGTCAAGGCTGGCGCGGACCGCGACCGCTTTAAGAATGAAGGCCAGGCCTACGCCAGCGATGTCATTCCGAAGGCGCAAGGCACGTCCGCACGCCTGCGTCAGGAGGCCGAGGCTTACCGCGCGCGGGTCGTGGCGCAGGCCGAGGGCGACTCGCAGCGCTTCCGCTCGGTGCTGGCCGAGTACCAGAAAGCTCCCGGCGTCACGCGTGACCGGCTTTATATCGACACCATGCAGCAGGTGCTGTCCAACGTGAGCAAGGTGCTGGTGGACAGCCGCAATGGTTCCAACCTGCTGTACCTGCCGCTGGACAAGTTGATGCAGCAGGCCGGTGCGCCGACGGCCATGGTGCCGCCGCCCTCGGCGTCCAACGTGCCCACGCCGGAGGCCAGCGGCAACAACAGCACGGCCGCTGGCAACGTGGCCGATGTGCGCTCGCGCGACAACGCCCGCGGTCGCGAGCGCGAAAGCCGCTAAGCGGCACGAAAGAGACAACAACACAATGAACCGCATCGGACTCATCGTGGCCAGCGCGCTGATCGCGCTGATGCTGGCGGCCTCGACCTTGTTTATCGTGGACCAACGTCAGGTGGCGGTGGTGTACGCACTGGGCGAGATCAAGGAGGTCATCACCACGCCGGGCCTCAAGGTCAAGTTGCCGCCGCCATTCCAGAACGTGGTGTTTCTGGATCGCCGTATCCAGACGCTGGACAGCCCGGAATCGCGACCCATCTTCACGGCCGAGAAGAAAAGCCTGGTGATCGACTGGCTCGTGAAATGGCGCATCTCCGAGCCGCGTCAGTTCATTCGTAACAACGGCACCGACATGCGCAACCTGGAGAACCGCCTCTCGCCTGTGGTGCAGGCGGCCTTCAACGAAGAGGTGACCAAGCGCAGTGTCAGCGGCGTGCTGGCCACTGAACGCGAGCGCGTGATGAACGACGTGCGCCAGCGCCTCACCGATGAGGCCAAGGCCTTTGGCATTGAGATCGTCGATGTGCGCGTCAAGCGCGTGGACTTCGTTGCCGACATCACCGACGCGGTCTATCGGCGCATGGAATCCGAGCGCAAGCAGGTGGCCAACGAACTGCGCTCCACTGGCGCGGCCGAGGCCGAGCGCATCCGCGCCGATGCCGACCGGCAGCGCGAAGTGATCGTGGCTGAGGCCTACCGCGACGCGCAGAAGATCAAGGGTGAGGGCGATGCGCAGGCCTCGG
Organism: Pseudomonadota bacterium; assembly: GCA_023410975.1. GTDB lineage: Bacteria > Pseudomonadota > Gammaproteobacteria > Burkholderiales > Burkholderiaceae_C > Azohydromonas. The sequence continues at coordinate 6,995 of JAEYPG010000005.1, read as the reverse complement.
CGCTGTACGCGGATGCCTTCGGACGTGACCCGCAGTTCGCCCAGTTCTATCGCAGCTTGGAGGCCTATCGCGCGAGCTTCCGCCAGAAGACTGACGTGATGGTGCTGGACCCGTCCTCCGATTTCTTCCGCGCCCTGCGTAGCTCTTCGGGCGGTGGCGCCTCTGCAGCCCCTGCTGCAGCACCTCGTCGCTGAGTTCTGTCGGGCCCAGCGCTGCCGGTGGCCCCGGCCGGACGGTGCTGACCGGGCCGAAGTGCCCGGGTAGCGGCTGTCCGGGCGGCCGCTGGGTACAATCTCGTTTTTAATCCCCCGCTCGTTTTCCATGTCCTCTGCCTGGCTGCTGCCTGAGCACATTGCCGATGTGCTGCCTTCCGAGGCGCGGCGTATCGAGGAGCTGCGTCGGGGTCTGCTGGACATGGCGCGCAGCTACGGCTTCGAGCTGGTGATGCCGCCGCTGCTGGAGTACCTGGAGTCGCTGCTCTCGGGCACCGGCCATGCGCTGGACCTGCAGACCTTCAAGCTCATTGACCAGCTCAGCGGCCGTACGCTGGGCGTGCGCGCCGACACCACGCCGCAGGTTGCGCGTATCGATGCTCACTTGCTCAACCGTGTCGGCGTTGCGCGCCTGTGCTACTGCGGCCCGGTGCTGCATACCCGTCCAGCAGGTCCGCGCGCCACGCGCGAACCCCTGCAGTTCGGCGCCGAAATCTACGGCCACGCTGGCCTGGAAGCCGACCTGGAGGTGGTGGAGCTGGCCCTTGACGGCCTGCGCGCTGCCGGTGTCGAAACTCCCGTGCTGGACGTGGGAGACGCCCGCATCCTGCGCGCTCTGCTGCAGGGCGTGGAGCAAGGGCGCCAGGAAGAGCTGGCAGCCGCGCTGGCCCGCAAGGATGCGGCGGCCCTGGGCGCGTTGACGGCCGGTTTGCCTGAAGCCACGGCCAAGGCGCTGCAAGGGCTGACGAGGCTGTACGGTGGTGCCGAGGTGCTGCAGGCGGCGCGCGAGCTCCTGCCCGATCTGCCTGTGGTGCGCGCCGCGCTTGATGACTTGGCTTGGTTGATGCACCACGTGCAGCGTACGCATGCGCAGGTACGGCTGGGCTTTGATCTGGGCGACACCGGGGCGCACGCCTACTACAGCGGCCCGCGCTTCGCGATCTACAGCACTGGCGCCAGCGATGCGCTGGTGCGTGGCGGTCGCTACGACGAGGTCGGCGCGGTGTTCGGCCGTAACCGTCCCGCTGTGGGCTTCAGCCTGGACCTCAAGGCGCTGGCCGAGCGCATTGCGCCGGCACCAGCACGCTTGGCCGTGCGGGCGCCCTGGGGCGAAGCCCAGGCGCTGCGCGAGGCGGTGCGCCGCCTGCGCCAGCAGGGGGAAACCGTGCTGTGTGTGCTGCCTGGACACGAGCACGAAGGGCAGGAATTCGAATGCGACCGCGAGTTGGTCGAGGTCGATGGTCAATGGGTGCTGCGCGCTCTCTGAGAGCGGCAAGCACCGTTCAACGCTAGTCAAGATGACACAAGTGAATCCTTCCGCCGTGCGCGGGCGCAACGTGGTCGTGGTCGGCACCCAGTGGGGCGACGAAGGCAAGGGCAAGGTCGTGGACTGGCTCACCGATCACGCCCAGGGCGTGGTGCGCTTCCAGGGCGGCCACAACGCCGGTCACACGCTGGTGATCAAGGGCGTGAAGACGGCGCTGCAGCTCATTCCGTCGGGGATCATGCGCGACGGCGTGGCCTGCTACATCGGCAACGGCGTGGTGGTTGATCCGGCTCACCTGCTGTCGGAGATCGAGCGTCTGGAAAAGGCCGGGCTGGAAGTGCGCGCGCGTCTGTTCATCAGCGAGTCGTGCCCGCTGATCCTGCCGTTCCATGTCGAAGTGGACCGTGCCCGCGAGGCGCTGCGCGAGAGCAGTGGCAGCGGCAAGATCGGCACTACCGGCAAGGGCATCGGCCCGGCCTATGAGGACAAGGTTGCTCGCCGCGCGCTGCGCGTGCAGGACCTGAAGCACCCGCAGCGCTTCGAGAAGAAGCTGCGCGAGCTGCTGACGCTGCACAACGAGGCGCTGGCCGGCCATCTCAACGGCCAGCCGCTGGAGTTCCAGCCCATTTTTGACCAGGCCATGAAGCTGGCCGAGGTGCTCAAGCCGATGATGGCCGACGTGGGTTACCGCGTGCACGAGGCCAATGCCGCAGGCGCCAACATCCTCTTCGAAGGCGCGCAAGGCACGCTGCTGGACATCGACCACGGCACCTACCCCTACGTGACCTCCAGCAACTGCGTGGCAGGCAACGCAGCCGCCGGTGCTGGTGTGGGGCCGGACCAGCTGCACTACATCCTGGGCATCACCAAGGCCTACACCACGCGCGTAGGCTCGGGTCCGTTCCCGACTGAGCTGCCCATTGACGAGGAGGGCGGCGTGGGCCACCACCTCTCCACCGTGGGCCAGGAGCGCGGCACCGTCACGGGCCGCGCGCGTCGCTGCGGCTGGCTTGACGCCGCCGCGCTCAAGCGCTCGGTGATCATCAACGGCATCTCGGGCCTGTGCATCACCAAGCTCGACGTGCTGGACGGGCTCAAGGAGATCAAGGTCTGCACGGGCTACGAGCTGGGTGGCCGGCGCATCGACATCCTGCCTTTGGACGCCGATGACATCGCCGAATGCGTGCCGGTGTACGACACCTTCCCCGGCTGGAGCGAGTCCACCTTCGGCGTGACGGAGTGGGACAAGCTGCCGGAGAACGCGCGCGCTTATCTCCAGCGCGTGGAAGCGCTCATCGGTGCGCCCATCGACATGGTTTCTACCGGCCCGGATCGCGAGCACACCATTGTGCTGCGCCACCCCTACCAGCGCTGAACAGCAAGCAAGGACAGTCATGCTCACCGACGACGGCAAGCACCTCTACGTTTCCTGGGACGAGTACCACCTTCTCACCGAGCGTCTGGCGCTCAAGGTGGCGGCCTCGGGCTGGGAGTTCGATCAGATCCTTTGCCTGGCGCGTGGTGGCCTGCGCCCGGGCGACGTGCTCTCGCGTGTCTTCGACAAGCCGCTGGCCATCATGTCCACCAGTTCCTACCGTGACGAAGGCGGCACACTGCAAGGCCGCCTGGACATGGCCAAGTACATCACCATGCCCAAGGGCGAGCTCGCCGGGCGGGTGCTGCTGGTAGACGACTTGGCAGACTCCGGCGTCACGCTGCAAGCTGTCGTGGAGCGGCTGCGTGGCATTCCGGCCATCAAGGAACTGCGCTCGGCCGTGATCTGGACCAAGGGCGTGTCTTGCTACACGCCGGACTACTACGTCGAGCTGCTGCCCACGAGCCCGTGGATCCATCAGCCGTTTGAGGAGTACGACAACCTGCGCCCCGACGGACTGGCACGCAAGTTCGCGGTCTGAGAGCCACGATGCTTGAGAAGAAAGGCCTGCAGCTGCAGGCCTTTTTTACTGGTTTGGCGTAAACCGGGGCTGGCGTAAAGGCAGCACAGCGAGGCACGTCGTTTGCTTATGTTGCGTTGGCAACTGCAAGCTGGATGGTGTTTGCAGAAGTGGTTTGCAAGAGCGCCGTGGAGATCGCCGATGTTTGAAGCTCAAAAAAGCCCAAACGAAAAAGGCCGGCGCATCGCGCCGGCCTTTATGATTTGGTGGTGCCCAGGAGAGGACTCGAACCTCCACGGAGTTACCCGCTAGTACCTGAAACTAGTGCGTCTACCAATTCCGCCACCTGGGCTTTGTTTCCGTCATCTCGAAAACAGCTGAGATTCTATCATCAAAACAAAACAGAACGCAAATACCGCCATCGGCGCAGCGCTCATGAGCGAAGTCGAAGGTGTGGTGCAGGGCCATCGCGACGGTCACGGCTTCGTGCTGCGCGACGGTGAAGGCGACGTGTACCTCTCGCCGCAGGAAATGCGCTCCGTGTTGCACCGCGACCGGGTGCGCGTGCGCATCGTGCGCTACGACCGCAAGGGGCGGCCCGAGGGGCGGGTGCTGGAGATCCTGGAGCGCCGGCGTACACCCATCATCGGGCGGCTTTTGCACGAAAACGGTGTCTGGCTGGTGGCGCCGGAGGACAAACGCTACGGCCAGGACATCCTGATCCCCAAGAACGCCACCGGCAGCGCCACGGCGGGGCAGGTGGTGGCCATCGAGCTCACCGAGGAGCCCTCGATGTACTCGCAGCCCGTGGGTCGCGTGACCGAGGTGCTGGGCGAGATTGACGACCCGGGTATGGAAATCGAGATCGCGGTGCGCAAGTACGAGGTGCCGCACCGTTTCTCGTCCGAGACGCTGGCGCAGGCGGCAGGCCTGCCCGACAAGCTGCGCCCGGCCGATCGTCGCTATCGCATCGACCTCAGCGACGTGCCACTGGTGACCATCGACGGCGAGGACGCGCGCGATTTCGACGACGCCGTGTATTGCGAGCCCCACGCCAGTGGCCGGGGCAAGAGCGCCTTCAAGGGGTGGCGTCTGGTGGTGGCGATCGCCGACGTGAGTCACTACGTCAAGCCCGGCGACGCGTTGGATGAGGACGCCTACGAACGCGCTACGTCGGTGTACTTCCCGCGCCGCGTCATCCCCATGCTGCCGGAGAAGCTCTCCAACGGGCTGTGCTCGCTCAACCCGCTGCAGGAGCGACTGTCCATGGTGTGCGACATGCTCGTGCGCGAGGACGGCGAGATTCATGCGTACCAGTTCTTCCCGGCCGTGATCTGCTCGCATGCGCGGCTGACCTACACCGAGGTGGCGGCGATCCTGAGCAACACGCGTGGCCCTGAGGCGGCGCGGCGCGCAGAGCTGGTGCCTCACTTGTTGCACCTGCACGAGGTCTACCGCGTGTTGCTCAGGCACCGTGGCAACCGCGGGGCGGTGGACTTCGAGACCACCGAAACGCAGATCGTGTGCGACGCCAATGGCCGCATCGAGAAGATCGTGCCGCGCGTGCGCACCGAGGCGCACCGGCTCATCGAGGAGGCGATGCTCGCGGCCAACGTGTGTGCGGCCGACTTCATCGAACAGCACAAGCACCCGGCGCTGTTCCGGGTACACGAGGGACCCACGCCCGAGAAGCGCGTGACGCTGCAGAACTACCTGCGCGCGCTGGGCTTGGGACTCAGCGTCAGCGACGAGCCGACGCCGGGCGAGTTTGCCGCCATTGCCGAGGCCACCAAGGACCGCCCCGACGCCCAGCAGATCCACACCATGCTGCTGCGCTCGATGCAGCAGGCCATCTACACCGCGTCCAACTCCGGCCACTTCGGGCTGGCCTACGAGGCCTACACCCACTTCACTAGCCCTATCCGCCGCTATCCGGACCTGCTGGTGCACCGGGTCATCAAGGCGCTGCTGGCGGGCAAGCGTTATCGTCTGGCCAGCGGCGCGCTGGAAGAGGCGCCCAAGACGCGCTCCGCAGGCAAGGCGGCCAAGGCCCATCCGCAGGAGATGGAGCTGTGGGAAGGCGCGGGCGCGCACTGCAGCGCCAACGAGCGCCGTGCCGACGAGGCCTCGCGCGACGTTGAGGCTTGGCTCAAGTGTCGCTACATGCGCGACCGGCTGGGCGAGGAGTTCAGCGGCACGGTGACTGCCGTCACCAGCTTCGGCCTGTTTGTGACGCTGGATGCGCTCTACGTCGAGGGCTTGGTGCACATCACCGAGCTCGGTGGCGAGTACTTCCGCTACGACGAGACGCGCCAGGAGTTGCGAGGCGAGCGCACCGGCGTGCGCTACGTCGTGGGTTCGCGAGTGCGCGTGCAGGTGAGCCGTGTGGACCTGGATGGCCGGCGCATCGATTTCCGGCTGGTGCATGAGGGCGCTGAGATGCGTGTGCTTGGCCGCCGCGGCGTCCAGGGCAAGGCCGTGGACGGCGAATCGCGCGCGCGTGGGCGTCGCGGCCGCAAGAGCGGCGAGCCGGCGCGGGACGTGGCCAGTGCGAACGTCGCTGTCGATGGTGGCGCGGACATGCCTTCTGCCGACACGCCGCCGGTGGACCGCCCGCATGCCGTCGTGCCCACCGGCGCCGATGAGAAGGCCCCGCGGGGCATCGCGGACGCCGCCACCCCTGCCGAACAACCTGCAACGGCCGTGGAACAGCTGCAGGCGCTGAAGGAGGAAAGCCGCGCGCACAAAGCTGCGGCGCGTACCGCGCGCAAAACCGGGGCACGCAAGAGCGCGGCCCGCAAGACGGCGGCTGCCAAGTCGGCCGCCAAGGCCGCAGCCCGCAAGACCAAGCAGCGCGGCTGAGCCAGCGGCAGCGACATCCAGCGGGCCGGTATGCGACGTGCATGCCGGCCCGCTGCGTCGTTGTGGTGCGCGTGCTTGTGTGCGACGCCGTCGCATGGGGTGGTTGTGAGGCGCGCTCCAGGCCTGCCTCGGGACGGCAGCCTGAAGGCTTCAGGCCAGGCGGCGCATGGCGTCGATCAGCTCCAGTGCCAGCAGCGGACCGTTCAGCGCGTGGGTGTCGGCCGCGGCGCCGTGCAGCTGCACGCTGGCCGCCACCAGCTCCTGCAGTGGCGCTGTGCCCGTGGCGAGCGCGCTCCATTGTCCGGTGAGCCAGCCCGCGAGCACGTCGCCTGTGCCAGGGCTGGCCAGTGCCGCATTGCCCGTGGCGTTGACGATGGGCAGCGCTCCAGGGGCGGCCACCACGCTGCCGGATCCCTTGAGCACCACCACGGCGCTCAGGTCCTCGGCCAGCCGCTGTGCGGCGGTGAGCCGATCGGCCTGGATCTCGGGCGCGCCGCAGCCTAGCAGTCGGGCGGCCTCCAGCGGGTGCGGCGTCAGCACCGTCGCTTGCCCGCGGCCGGCGCGCTCGCGCAGCGACCGCGCCAGGGTTGCGTCGGCAGCCACGGCGTTGAGGCCGTCGGCGTCGAGCACCAGGCGCGCGGCATGTTGCAGCAGGTTGGGCAGCGCCGTAGCCACCACCTGTCCGCCGCCGCAGCCGCACAGGACGGTCGCGCTGCCCAGGCGCTCGGGCGTCGAATGCCATAGCGCCTTGCGTTGCAT
>JAEYPG010000729.1 GCA_023410975.1 Pseudomonadota bacterium | reverse complement strand
GCGCACGATGGCGTGGATCAGCTGCAGCTTGGCCACCGCCGGCCGGGGCAGCACGAAGGGATAGAAGTCCGGCTGCCCCATGCTGCGCGCCATCTCGTTGAGCACGGCGGTGAGCTCCACCCAGGCGTTGAGGAAACCCAGGAAGGCTTCGGCGTCCGGGTCCTCGGGACGCCACAGCGCCTCCTTGGTCCAGGGCTCGGCCTCGATCTCCACGTCGTCGGCGTCGATGCCGAAGGACAGCGCCGTGTCCACCGTGTCCACCATGTGTAGGTAGTGCGCCCAGGTCTCGGCCCAGTCCTCCCAAGGGTGGCAGCTGGCGTAGGTGCTCACGAAGCGGTCCTTCCAGTCCGCGGGCGGGCCCTCGTCGTAGTTCTTCTTCAGCGCCGCGGCGTAGTCCATGCGGTCGTCGCCGAAGAGCTCGCGCACGGGCTCGATCCACTCGGTGTCCTTCACCAGGCGGTCCCAGTAGTAGTGGCCGACCTCGTGCCGGAAATGCCCCAGCAGCGTGCGGTAGGGCTCGCGCAGTTGCGCGCGCAGCTTCTCGCGCTTGGCGTCGTCGGCCTCCTCGACGTTGATGGTGATGAGCCCGTCGTCGTGGCCCGTCATCACCGGCGGCCCGCCCTCGGGCGCGCGCAGGAAGTCGAAGCTCAGGCCGCGCTCCGGGTCCTCGCTCTTGGGCACCACGGGCAGCCCCAGCCCGATGAGCTGCGACACCAGGCGGCGCTTGGCCATCTCGATGCGGTTCCAGTAGAGCGCGTTGTCCGGCACCGAGAGGTCGGGAATGGTGTGGTTGAGCCGGCAGGCCATGCACAGCGGCTTCAACTGCCCCTGGGCGTCCTTCTCGTCGGCGGGCAGCAGCCAGTTGCAGGCGGCCGCGGCATCGAAGTTCTGGCAGCGCCTGTAGGCGGTGGCGTTCTGGCCGGCGCCGTACTCGCGCCACAGGTGCTCGCCCACGGGTTCCAGCGGCATCACGCGCGCCTGCAGCGGCTCGTAGCCCAGCGGCGTGCCGCAGGCCAGGCACTGGCTGTTGCGGAAGAACACCGGCCGCCCGCACTGGCAGCGGAAGGCGCGCGGCGTCGTGGCCTGCTTGTGGGGTTTCCAGGCGGCGCGCAGGCGCGCGGACATCTTCTCGAAGGCGGAGGGCATGAGAGGCTCCAGAGGCAATACGGGCGCCGCGACCGCCCGAAAGCGGCCTCCGACGCGTGACGCCGGCTCGCAGGGCAGGCGGCGTGCCGGCCCGGGGCGACCCGGGCCGATCCCGGAAGCCCTTCCATTCAGGACCGTGGCCACGCTCCGCTGAACGGCACCGCCGCCTCCTGCGCCAGGCACGGCCCCAGCACCTCGACCGGCCGCGGCGCGGCGCCAAGCAGGTGCCTGCACGACAGCCCGATCTCCGGCGGCTTGCCCGCGCGCTGCTGCCCCTCGATGTCCAGCCCGAAGACCACGCGCGAGATGCCGGACCAGAAGATGCCGCCCGCGCACATCGCGCAGGGCTCGCCCGAGGCGTAGATGGTGGCCTGGGCCAGTACCTCGCGCGGATGGCGGCCGCTCACCAGCCGCAGTGCGTTCATCTCGGCATGCGCGGTGAAGTCGTCGGTTTCGCTGCCGGTATTGCGGGCCTCGGCCAGCACCTTGCCGTCGCTGCCCACGATCACCGCGCCGAAGGGCGCATTGCCGCGCCGCCGCGCCTCGGCCGACAGCTCGATGGCGCGGCGCAGGTGGCGCGCGTCGCGTTCGTCCAGGGGCTGGCCCTGCGCCGGTGTGCTCATGCTGGTTCCTTGTCCGGGTCTTGGGAAAGAAGCGCGCCCGCCGCTGGGCGGGCCCGCGGTTTCCCGCTCAAGGGCACCGGGCATGCCTGCGCCGGGCCCGGCTCAGGTCTCCCAGGCGCCCTCGTGCGGCGCCGCCGCCTCCTCCAGCAGGCAGGGGCCGTGCACCACGAAGCGCTGCGGCGCAGCCTCGAAGACCTGGCGGCAGGACAGCTCCAGGTCCTGCTGCCGGCCCACCGCGCCGCGAAAGCGCCGCAGGCTCACCGCGTCGATGCCGAACACCACGCGCCGGATGCCCGACCAGAAGATGGCGCCCGCGCACATCACGCAGGGCTCGCCCGAGGCGTACATCGTCGCCCCGGCCAGCACCTCGCGCCCGTGGAGCGGGCCGGTCAGGCGCAGCGCGTTGACCTCGGCATGCGCGGTGCAGTCGCCGCTCTCGCCGTTGCTGTTCGAGGCCTCGGCCAGCACGCGGCCGTGCGCGTCGGCGATCACGGCCCCGAAGGGTCGGTTGCCGCGCCGCCGCGCCTCGGCCGACAGCGCGATGGCGCGGCGCAGGTACAGCGCGTCCTGCTCGCCCAGGGTTTCATCGGCATGCGTTGCGTTGCTCATGCGCCTCTCCCGCTCAGGCCTTGGGCAGCCGCTCGGCCTTGGGCGGCAGGAACGACAGGTCGTACACCGCGTCCAGCTTCGGGCGCGACTTGAGCCCGAAGGTGTCGGCCACTTCCGAGAGCTGCTGCTCGGCGAAGGCCTTGCGCACGTCGCCCAGGCCGTGCTCGCGCGCGTCCGGGCCGATGACGTAGCGCTGCGTGATGCGCCAGCGCTCCAGTTCCACCTTCTCGTCCAGGATCGGCTCGCGCTGCTTCACGTAGGGCATGGCCGCCACCGGGTTGGCGATGGTCTCCAGCACCGCGCGGTTGGTGGCGCGCACGAAGCCGGCCACCGCCTTGGGGTTCTCGGCGATGAACCTGCTGGAGGCCAGCACCGCGTTGCCGTAGAGCGCCAGGCCCGTGTCGGCAAAGGACAGCACCGAGAGCTGCTCCGGCTTCAGGCGCTGGAACAGCGCCACGGCCGAGTCGTGGAAGTAGGTGGCGCCGTCCACGTCGCCGCGCACCAGCACGTTGTCGCGCGCCGAGAAGTCGGTGGTGACCCACTCGAAGGCATTGGGCTGGAGGCCGGCGTGGCGCGCGGCCATGGGCCAGCAGCGCTTGGTCGCCTCCACCGCGGCGGCGGCGATGCGCTTGCCCTTGAGGCTTGCGAAGTCGGTGATGCCGCGGTCCTTGCGCCCGATGATCGCAAAGGGCGCGCGGTTGTAGTACTGGTACACCGCCTGCACCACCGGCCCCGCCGCGGCCTGCTGGGTGTTGAACTCGATGAGCGAGCTCACGTCGCCGAAGCCCATGTCGTACACGCCGCTGGCCACGCGCGTGATGGAGGCCACGGAGCCGTTGCCCACGTCCAGGCTCACGTCCAGGCCCTCCTCGCGGTAGTATCCCTTGTAGAGCGCCAGCAGGAAAGGGGCGGTCTGGCCGCTGATGCGGAAGTCCAGCGTGAAGCGCAGCTTGGCCAGGTTGGCGGACGAGCCTTGTGCGAAGGCGGGAAGCGAACCCAGCGCGCCGAGGCCGGCGCCCAGTTGCAGCAGTTGGCGGCGTTTCATCGTGAAGGCTCCTTGGTCGAGAGTGAAGCGAAGGGCGGCCGCGCCCGCGTGCGGACAAAGGCGCGGCCTGGCCCGGGTCGTGGACACCCGGGGCCGGTGAGGAAAGGCGTGGAATCAGGCCGCGGCCTGGATCGGGATGACGGCGCTCTGGTCCGCGATGCCGCGGTGGATCTCGCGCTCGCCGTGGCGCGTGAGCAGCTCCAGCAGCTTCTTGCGGATGAGCATGCCGGGGCGGTCGCTCTCCATGGAGAACTCCACGCCGCGGCGGCGCGTGTCGATCACGGCGTCGGGGTCGGTGGATTCCAGGATGTCGCGGTCCTCGCGCGTGATCTCGGTGTCGAAGTCGATGAGCATCTGCGCGGGGCAGTCCTCTTCGGTGTCGTTGCGGAACAGCCACTGGCACAGCTGGATGTGGCCGTCGTCGATGGGCGTGAAGCAGTTGATGATCACGTGCCGCCGCCCGGGACGCCCGTCCTGCGCGGGATATTCGATGTCCAGCCGGCGCGAGAAGGGCAGGAAGTACGCGTTGCGCATGTGGCGCGTGGTGATCGGTTCGGTCACGCCGCTGATGCGGTGGTACTTCTCGGGGTTGGCCGCGGCGATCGTGGTCTCGGCGTAGAAGCCCGTCTCGTTTTCGATGAGCTCGTAACGACTGGGTTTGGGTTGTGCCGCCACGCCGAAGGTGGCACGGTGCACGAAGCTGAAGTGCGAGTTGTCGAAGCTGTTCTCCAGCGCGCGCATCGGGCTGGTGGCCCAGCGCTCGTGGAACTGGAAGATGGTGCGCCAGCCCGGCGCGCCGAACTCCGGCACGTCCGGGATGTCGGCAATGGGCTCCTCCAGCGCCACCCAGGCGTAGCCGTAGCGCGCGGTGCAGCGGTACGCGGGCGTGCGGTAGTCCGGCGGAATGGTCTTGCAGGCGTCGTACTGCGGGATGTCCACCACGCGGCCCGAGGCGTCGTAGGCCCAGCCGTGGTAGCCGCAGCGCAGCCGGCCCTGGTCGCAGAAGCCCTTGGAGAGCTTGGCCGTGCGGTGGCAGCAGCGGTCCTTGAGGGCGGCGGGGTTGCCGTCGGCATCGAGGAACAGCACGATGTCTTCGCCCAGCAGCGTGAAGGGCTGCGGGCCGTCCGCGAGCCGGGTCAGCGGCATGACGGCATGCCAGAACTTGCGGAAGACGGGTTGATGCGTGGTGAGCATGTTGAGAAGCGCTCCAGGGCACGAGGGCCCGGTCGAAGTGATCACCCCGCCGCGTGCAACGCCCGTGCTTCACAGGGCGCCGCGCCGGGGCACTTCGAGAGCAATTTCCGGCCGCCTGGGGCGGTGAACGCTTCTACTCCCGTCGCTTGATCCAAAGCAATGCGTGTGCCACGGCGGCAGGGCTGCAGCGCACCAAGGGCGGCCTCTGCGGGGCGCGGCTTGACCTGCCTCATGACGGGGCGCACAGCCTGGCCGCGGTGCGTGAGCGCACCATGGACGCGCATACTCGCGCCATGGATGCCGCCCCCGATTTCGAGCTCGACGTCGAGTCGTTGCGCACGCAACTGGAGGACCGCACCGGGCTGCCGGTGGTGGTGCTGCAGACGCACATCTCCTGGGTGCTGCTCACGCAGCGCCTGGCCTTCAAGCTCAAGAAGCCGGTGCGCTTGCCGTTCCTGGACTTCAGCCGTGCCGCCCGGCGCGGGCAGGCCTGCCTGGAGGAGCTGAGGCTGAACCGGCGCCTGGCGCCCTCGCTGTACCTGGGGGTGGTGCCGGTGCGCGGCACGCCCGCGTCGCCGTTCTGGGGCGGCGATGGGCCGGTGATCGACCACGCGGTGGTGATGCGCCGCTTCCCCGACGCGGCGCTGATGAGCGAGCGGCTGCAGCGGGGACGACTGTCGGCGCGCGCCATCGAGTGCCTGGCGCTGCGGCTGGCGGATTTCCATGCCGCCGCGCCCGCCGCTACGCCGGACGGTCCCTTCGGGCAACCGGTGCAGGTGCAACAGTCCGTGCGGCGGGTGCTGGAGCAACTGGACGCCGCGCGCCCCGGGGACGCCCGCCTGGCGCCGCTGCGCGCCTGGTGCGAGGCGCGGCTGCGGGCGCTGGAGCCCGAGTTGCGCCGCCGCCTGGAGAGCGGCGCCGTGCGCGAGGGCCATGGCGACCTGCACCTGGCCAACCTCATCGTGCCGGGCGGGGACGCGGAGGCCACGGCCTTCGACTGCATCGAGTTCGATCCGGCGCTGCGCTGGATCGACACCCTGTGCGACATCGGCTTCGCCACCATGGACCTGCAGGCGCGAGGCCGGCGCGACCTGGCCTTCCGCTTCCTGGACGCGTACTTGCAGCGCAACGGCGACTATGCCGGCCTGCGCGTACTGCGCCTGTACGAGGTGTACCGCGCGCTGGTGCGCGCCCTGGTGCGGGCGCTGTCGCCGGGGCACGCTGCGGAGCCGGACTACCTGGCCTGCGCGCAAGCCCTGGTGGACGCCGGCGCGGCGCCGCGCTTGTTGATCACCTGCGGACCCTCGGGCAGCGGCAAGTCCACCGTGGCCCAGGCGCTGGCAGCGCAGGCCGGGGCGGTGCGCATCCGCTCGGACGTGGAGCGCAAGCGCCTGTTCGGGCTGCGGGCGCTGCAGCGCTCGGCCGAGCAGGGGCTGGACCTCTACACCCCCGAGGCCGGCCGCCGCACCTTCGAGCACCTGGCGGCCTGCGCGCGTGCCGCGCTGCTGGGCGGCTACCCGGTGATCGTGGATGCCGCCTTCCTCAGCCGCGCGACGCGGCAGGATTTCGAGCACCTGGCCTGGCAGCTGGGCGTGCCCTTCACCATCCTGGCCTGCACGGCCGACGCCGAAACCCTGCGCCGGCGCGTGGCCGCACGGGGCGCCGCCGGCAACGATCCGTCGGAAGCCGACGTCGACGTGCTGGAGAAGCAGCTGGAAACCGGAGAGCCGCTGGACGCGGCGGAGCGGGCGTGCGCCATCGAGGTCGATACGACCGCGGAGCCGGACGTCACGGCGCTGGCGCGCCGCTGGCTGGCGCTGGAGTTCCGCTGACGATGGGCTTGAGGCGTGCAAGACCAGCAGCACCCGCAGCCCGCGCCCGGCGGAAGCGGCGGGTTCAGTCCCCCGCCAGGATCGCCAGCTTTCCGCCCCGGTAGGGCCGTTGAAGCTCCACCCGCGCCTGGGCCGGCAGTTCCTGTGCGCGGTGGTGCACGAACACCACGCGGCCCCGTGGATGCGCCGCCAGCCAGGCTCCGGCCTCTTCGGCCCTGATCTCCTGCACTGGGCGGCGCAGGCGCCCCGCCAGGGTCCACTGGCCGTGGTAGCCCTCGTTGAGCGCCACCGGCCGATCCTCGGCCTCGTACTGCGCCAAGCGCGCCGCGACCTCGTGCATGTCGTAGGGCTGGCGCATGGCGGTCACGAAGCCGGTGACCAGGCCGCTGATCGACACCGCCGTGGCCATGGCGATCCGGCGTGGCGTCGGTGCTGCCGTCGTCCACGTAGATCACTTCGAATTCCGCCACTGCCGCCGCGCCGTGCGGGCTCAGCAGGGCGGCGTGGATCTCCTGCACCAGCGGCTCGATGTTGTCGGCCTCGTCGCGCACGGCCACCACGACGGAGAGGCGGCCGGCGAAGTCGGGCACGGCGGCATCGGGCGGTAGGCTGGGCAGGGGCTGTGTCGCCATGGGACGTGCTCACGCGGCGAGCCGGCGCGGCGCGGCAGCGCGCCGGCCGGTTGCAGGGCAATGCGGCAAGGGATGGGCCATCGGTGTGCTCCTGGACGTCGGGAACAAGAACCTCGGCGTGCGAGGTGACGAACCTCTTCAGGCCACGCGGTCTCCCGCGCCACCGTGTGGAGTACTGCGGGAACGGGGGTTGCCGAAAGCCGCTCAAGGGCCACGGCCCGGATTGCAGGAGACCCGCGATGAGCAAGCAAAAATTGGGCGTCGAGTTGCCGAGCACGCTGCAGCGCTCGCCGGCCAAGGCGCAGCGCACCTATGCCAAGACCTTGCGCAACGCCGAGCGCGAATACGGCCGCGGCGAGCGCGCCAGCCGCACGGCGCTGGCCTCGCTCAAGCACGGCTTCGAGAAGGTCGGCGACCACTGGGAGCCCAAGGACCACAAGGGCCCGTCGGACCCGCAGGCCGCCGCAGGCGGCGCCGAGGCGCGTGAGCGTCCGCGCGAGACCTTCGGCGGCGTGGACGTGATGGGCCACACGCGCCAGGAGCTCTACGCGCGCGCCCAGGCGCTGGGCATCGCCGGACGCTCGCGGATGAACAAGGAAGCGCTGGCGCGTGAAATCGCGAAGAAGCAGCGCTGAAGGGCGGACCCCATGAGCCAGAGGCTGCACGACATCCCGCCCGATCCCTTCGTGCCCGAGCCCCCGCCGGCGCCGCCGCCGGACGCGGAGCCGCATGTGGAGGACCCCCCGGCGCCCAGCCAGACGCCGCCGGTGAAGGACCCGCCGAAGTTCAGCTGAGGCGCGCGGCGCTCACGCCGCGCTGCACCCGCCCCTGAAACTCGACGGGCACGCCGTCGCCAGCCCGCCCGTGAGCGTCGAGGCCTGCGGGTGGGTTTTCATGAAATTCAGAACGTCCGGCCAGACGTTTTTCAAGCCCTTCTGCGGCCGGGTCCAGTAGAGGTAATTGGCGCGCAACTGATTGCGCGCGAAGTTGTACAGATCCTCGATCGGCACCGTGGTGCGCTCGCCCTGGTGGCGCAGCGCCACGTAATTCTCGAACTGCACCGACGGCGCCAGCGGCACCACGCCGGCCAGGCGCGGATATTGGGTATAGATGTTGTCGCGCAGCGAGCGGTCGTCCAGGAACACGTCCGGCCCGCCCAGGCCGATGCCGTATTCGGGCATCTGCCCCACCAGCGTCTGGATCGCCTGCTTGGGGAAATTCACGAACTGGATCGCCACCGTGGTCGGAAACGCCTTGCGCAGCGTGCGGTTGGCGGAGGCGAGGTTCTTGAAGAAGCGGTCCCGGTCGTCGTCGTCGATGGAGCGGTCCGCCCGGCCCAGCGCGGTCTCGTTGAAGGCCACGCTTTCCAGCGCCGGGTGCGAGTCCAGCGCCTTGCCCAGGGCGAAGAGGAATTTCTCCAGGTTCTCCAGCACCGCCGGCTCCCACAGCGCGACGTTCTGCCCGGCACGCGCCCTGGGCCCGCCCGGCGCCTGCTTTTCCTCGATGCCGATGTTGTAGGTGCTGCGGCCCGAGCCGGCCTTCTGCTCCAGGTATTCGGGCACCGGCCGCGCGCCGCCGGCAAAGGACTTGAGCATCAGCAGCACATGCAGCCGCTTCTTGTAGGAGGCGACGCGGTCCAGGTCCTGGCGGATGCGGTCGAAGTTGAAGCGGTCCTCGCCCGGTTCGAGCTCGGCCCAGGTGTAGCGCAGTTGAAGGCCGCGGGCGGACTGGATGTTGCGGATCTGCTCCAGGGTGTCCTCGACCATCTCCGCGCCGCCGCGGGTGGGAATGTGGATGTACTGGCCGGGGTGCCATTTCATGCCCGCGCCCTGGGCCCAGGGCAGGCCGGGAGCGCACGCGGCGGCCGTGGCGGTGAGCAACTGGCGACGGTTCAGGTTCGGCATGGGGCTTCGTTCCTTTCAAGGCAGGGTCGCGACGGGCCCGTGGAGGCCGGGCCGCCGACGCTGCAGCAGGCCATGGGCCCGGCCGCCGCGGCGGGGTCGCGCGCGCCCAGGGTCGCACAGGCGCCGCGGGGGGACGTATCAAAAAGGAAAGCGCGCCCAGGGGCGCGCTTTCTCATTCCAGTTTTCGTGGGCACTGAAAGAAAGCCCGTTCGGGCTGAGCCTGTCGAAGCCCCCGGCTCAGCGGGCCAGCAGGCCCTTCGACGAGCTCAGGGCGAACGGTGATCTTTCACTTTCAGACTGGATTTGAACCGGAAGGCCGGCGCGTCAGCGCGCCGCGTCCATGCCCAGCGGGTGCGGCATCGGGTCAGGCTCGGTGTCGAACCAGCGGAACACCGCCGGCAGCATCACCAGCGTCAGCAGCGTGCAGCTGATCAGGCCGCCGATCACCACGATCGCCAGCGGGCGCTGCACTTCCGAGCCTGGGCCGGTGGCGAACAGGAACGGGATCAAGCCCAGCATCGCCACCGTGGCGGTCATCATCACCGGCCGGAAGCGCAGCTTCGCGCCCTCGGCCACCGCGCGCTCCAGCGGCATGCCCTGGGTGCGCAGGTCGCGGATGTAGCTGATGAGCACCACGCCGTTGAGCACCGCGATGCCCCACAGCGCGATGAAGCCCACCGAGGCCGGCACGGACAGGTACTCGCCCGTGACGAACAGCCCGATCACGCCGCCCATCGAGGCGAACGGCAGCACCAGGATGATCAGCGAGGCCATGCGCACGCTGCGGAACAGCAGGAACAGCAGGAAGAAGATCGCCCCCACCGTGATGGGCACGATCACCGCCAGGTGGCCCAGCGCGCGCTCCATGTTCTGGAATTGCCCGCCCCATTCCAGCCGGTAGCCCGGCGGCAGCTGGATGTCCTTGGCCACCGCCTGCTGCAGCTCGGCGACGAAGCCGCCCAGGTCGCGCTCGGCCACGTTGATGCCCACGGTGATGCGGCGCTTGCCCATCTCGCGGCTGACCTGTGCCGGGCCCTCCACCACGTGCACCTTGGCCAGGTTGGCCAGCGGCACCTGCGCGCCGTTGGGCGCCGAGACCTGCAGCTTGCGGATCGCCTCCACGTCGTCGCGGTAGTCCTGCGGCAGCCGCACGAAGGCCGCGAAGCGGCGCTCGCCCTCGTAGATGTCGGTGGCCGACTTGCCGCCGATGGCGATCTCGATCACGTCGTGCACGTCCGACACGTTCAGGCCGTGGCGCGCGATGGCCTGGCGGTCGATCTCGATCTGCAGGTACTGCTGGCCGGTGATGCGCTCCACGCGCAGGTCCTGCGCGCCGCGGATGCCCTGCGCCACCTTGGCGATCTCGTCGCCCAGCCGCTTGAGCGTGGGCAGGTCGTCGCCAAAGATCTTCACGGCGATGTCGGCGCGCACGCCCGTCACCATCTCGTCCACGCGGTCGGAGATGGGCTGCGCCATCACCACCTGCACGCCGGGCAGCGCCGACAGCTTCTTGCGGATCTCGTCGGCGATGGTGTCCTGCGTCCACCCCTCGGGCCACTCGTCGCGCGGCTTCAGCGACACGATGGGCGTGGACTCGTTCTGCGCCTGCGGGTCCGCCGCCGACTCGCCGCGGCCCACGCCGGAGACGGCCGACCTCACGCCCGGCACCTCCATGGCCAGCTTCATCGCCTCCATCTCCATGGCGATGGACTCTTCCAGCGAGATGTTGGGCACGCGGTTGATGCCCGGCACCACCGAGCCTTCCTTCATCTCCGGAATGAAGGCGCTGCCCAGGAAGGGCACCAGCGCGCCGGTGCCCACCAGCAGCGCCAGCGCCAGCGCCGCCGTCGCCTTGGGCGCCGCGATGGCGCGGCCCAGCACCGCCAGGTACGGCTTCTTGAGCTTGCGGATGAGCCAGGTGTCGTGCGCCTCCTCGTCATGCACCTCGCCTTCGGGCGTGGGCTTGACCTTCAGCAGGTAAGAGGAGAGCACCGGCGAGAGCGTGAGCGAGAGCACCAGCGAGATGGCCAGCGCGATGGCGATGGTGTAGGCCAGCGGCGCGAACATCTTGCCCTCCATGCCGGTGAGGGTCATCAGCGGCAGGAACACCAGGATGATCACGCCCACGCCGAAGATCACCGGCGTGGCCACCTCCTGCACGGCGTGCAGCACGATGCGCGCGCGCGGCTCGCCCGGCTTGTGGGTGCGCGACAGGTGCGACACCGCGTTCTCCACCACCACCACCGAGCCGTCCACCATCAGGCCGATGGCGATGGCCAGGCCGCCCAGCGACATCAGGTTGGCGGAGAGGCCCAGCTGGTTCATGGCCATGAAGGTCAGCAGCGGCGTGAGCACCAGCGTGGCGATCACGACCAGCGCCGCGCGCAGGTTGCCCAGGAACAGCAGCAGCACCAGCACCACGAAGGCCACGCCTTCGAGCAGCACCTTCACCACCGTGGCCACGGCCGAGTCCACCAGCTCCGACCGGTCGTAGTAGGCGGCGATCTTCAGCCCGTCGGGCAGCATGCCGCGCTCGTTGATCTCGGCCACGCGGGCCTTGACGTTGGCCACCACCTCCTTGGCGTTGCCGCCGCGCAGCATCATGACGATGCCGCCCACGCTCTCGGTGACGCCGTTCTTGACCACGGCGCCGACGCGCACCGCGGTGCCCAGCCGCACCTCGGCCACGTCGCGCACCATCACCGGCGTGCCCTCGAACTCCTTGAGCACGATGCGGCCCAGGTCGTCGAGCGACTGCGCCAGGCCCACGCCGCGGATAAGGTACTGCTCCGCGTGGTGCGGCAGCACGCCGCCGCCGGAGTTGGCGTTGTTGCGCGCCAGCGCCTCGAACACCTGCTGGATCGTCAGCCCGTAGTAGCGCAGCTTCTCCGGTGCCACCAGCACCTGGTACTGCCGCTCGTAGCCGCCCTGGGAGTTGATCTCGGCAATGCCGGGAATCGAGCGCAGCAGCGGCCGCACCACCCAGTCCTGGATCGTGCGGCGCTCGGTCAGCTCCTCCTCGGTGAGGGCGCGGTTGCCGTCATTGGGATGCTCCAGCGTGTACTGGTACACCTCGCCCAGGCCGGTGGAGACCGGGCCCAGCACCGGCGTGATGCCTGCGGGCAGCCGGCCGCCGATCTCGATGAGCCGCTCCATCACCAGCTGGCGCGCGAAGTACACGTCGGTGGCGTCGGTGAACACCAGCGTGATCAGCGACAGCCCCGGGCGGTTGAGCGAGCGCATCTCCTCCAGCCCGGGCAGGCCGGTCATGGCGATCTCGATGGGCACGGTGGCAAAGCGCTCCACCTCCTCGGGGCTGCGCCCCGGGGCCTCGGTGGCGATCTGCACCTGCACGTTGGTGACGTCGGGGAAGGCGTCCAGCGACAGCTTGCGCGCCGCGTCCAGCCCGAAGGCCAGCAGCATCATCGCCACCACGACGACGACCAGGCGCTGCGCGAGCGCCTGGCGGATCAGGGACTCGACCATCCTTACTCCATCTCGGCGCGCTTGCGCTCGTTGTTGAGGTGGAAACCGCCTTCGGCGGCGATGGTTTCGCCGCCCCGCAGCCCGTCCTTGACCACGCGCACGCCGCCGGTCTCGTCGCCCAGCTGCACGCGCGTGAGCCGGTAGGCGTTGCCCGTGCCCTGGCGCACGTAGACGTGGTCCGCGTTCTCCTCGCGCACCACGGCGCTGGTGGGCACCACCAGGCGCGGCACCGGCAGCGGCTCGATGGCCATGGTCGCCAGCATCGCCGGCTTGAGCTGCCGCTTCGGGTTGGGCAGCTCGGTGCGCACGGTGACGGTGCGGGTCTCGGGATTGACGGTATCGGCCACCCACACGAGCTGGCCTTCGATCGGCTCCACGCCGTTGGAGGGCACCGACACGCGCACCTTCTGGCCGGCGCGCACGCGGCCCACCTCGCTCTCGGGCACCTGCGCCACCACCCACACGGTGGACAGGTCGGCGACGGTGAACAGCACCTCCGCCGGCTGCACCACCTGGCCGCGGTTGACGCGGCGCTCCACCAGCACGCCGTTGAGCGTGGAGACGATGGACGAGGTGGAGTTGATGACGCCGCCGCCGCCCTTGGCCGTGGGCGACACGCCCATGACGCGCAGCGTGTCGGCGGCGG
>JAEYPG010000651.1 GCA_023410975.1 Pseudomonadota bacterium | reverse complement strand
AGTGATGGAAGAAAGCGTACATCCGCTATGTACTTGAATGCACAATGCAGGAACCGTGCCGTCGGGCCGTGCCGGCATCAGGTGGCGTCGGACGTGGCCAGCAGCGCGCGCAGCCGGGCCTCCGCCGCACGGGGCGGGCGCAGCGGCTCGCCTTGCAGCGACTGCTGCGCCAGCTCGCGGCTTTGCACGCGGTCCAGGTCCACGGCGCGCACCGCGCGCCCGCCTTCGATGAGGTAGGCCACGTTGGCCAGCGCCAGCACGTCCTCCATGTCGTGCGTGATCATCACCGCCGGGATGCCCCAGCGCCGGCGCACCGCGGCCAGTTCCTCGCGCAGCTGGTGGCGCAGCATGGGGTTGAGCGCCGCGAAGGGCTCGTCCAGCAGCAGCACCTGCGGGTTGCAGGCCAGCGCCCGCGCCAGCGCCACGCGCTGCTGCTGGCCGCCGGAGAGCGTGCGCGGGCGGCTGTGTGCCAGCGCCGACAGGCCGAAGGCTTCGAGCAGCTCGTCCACCCGGCGCGCGTCGGCGGCCGGCAGGCGCCGGCGCCAGGAGGTGAGCCCGAAGGCCACGTTCTCGCGCACGCTCAGGTGCGGGAACAGCGCGTAGTGCTGGAACAGGTAGCCCACGCCGCGCGCCTCGGCCGGGACGTCGATGCCGGCGTCAGTGTCCAACCAGGTGCGCTCGCCGACGCGCACGTGCCCGGCGCTGGGGCGCAGCAGCCCGGCCATGGCCTGCAGCGTGAGCGACTTGCCGGCGCCTGAGGGGCCGTACAGCGCCACCACCGGCGCCTCGCTGGCGAAACGCACGTCGAGGTCGAAACGGCGCAGGCCATCGCTGACCGAGAGCTGGATGGCGATGTCGATCATGGGGGTGTGGGTCGTGAGTGCTGGAACCGTGCGTCAGCGCGGGGCGAGAAAGCGGTTGGAAGCCACCAGCACGGCCACCGACACGGCCGAGATCAGCAGCGCCAGCAGCAGCGCCGCGTCGTCGTGGCCCGCCTGTACCGCGTCGTAGATGGCCATGGAGGCTGTCTGCGTCTGGCCGCGGATGGAGCCCGCCACCATCAGCGAGGCGCCGAACTCGCCCATGGCGCGGGCGAAGGCCAGCAGCGTGCCGGCCAGGATGCCGGGCCAGGCCAGCGGCAGCGTCACGCGCACGAACACGCTCCAGCGCGACTGGCGCAGCGTGCGCGCCGCGGCTTCCAGGTTGCGGTCCACCTGGCCGAAGGCGGTGCTGGCCGCCTTGAGCACCAGCGGCAGCGCCACCAGCGTCGAGGCCACCACCGCGCCGTGCCAGTTGAAGATGATGGTGTAGTCGAGATGCGTCCTCAACCAGTGGCCCAGCGCGCCGTGCCGCCCCATGAGCAGCAGGATGCCGTAGCCCAGCACCGTCGGCGGCAGCACCAGCGGCAGCATGCACACCGCCTCCAGCACGCGGCGCCCGGGCAGACGCGTGCGCGCGAACACCCAGCCCAGCGCCACGCCCAGCGCCAGCGCCAGCGCCGTGGCGACGAAGGCCACGCGCAAGGTCAGCGCCAGGGGCTGGCCATCGAACTGCTGTAGGACTTCCGGCATTGGCTACAAACCTCACACGGTCGAAGAGGGGCGAGGCCGGCGGGGCGCTTGAAGCGTTCCCCGGGGCGGCCCCGTGCCGCGGCGTGCCACGCCCTGCCCGGCAGGGCCTGCGTCAACGCCGGCCAGGCGTTAAGTAGCATGCTTTATATCGACTATGCAAGCTGCGCGCCATGCGGCGGAAGCACCGACCGGCAAACGGCTCCGCCTCAGGCTGCCGCCGCGTTCGCCGGCAGGGCGAGCATCACCGCGTAGGCCTTGAACACGGCGGTGGCGGGCTGGCCCACGGCCAGCTCCAGCGCGTCCAGGGCCTCGTTGCTGGACGAGGCGGTGATGGCTGCGCCGCCAGGCAGCGTCAGGTACACCAGCGACGACACCTGGCCGCGCTCGATCTGCGACACCGTGCCGGCGAGCTGGTTGCGCGCCGAGAGCCGGTAGCCGCCGAAGTCCGTCACCAGCGTCACGGCCGAGGCGCTGATCATGGCGATGGCCTCCTTGCCGACCTCCGCCTGCAGCTCGCGCGCCGCGCTGGAGGTCATGGTGGCCGTGATCTCCTGGCCCCCGGCCAGGCACAGCGAGGCCTGCGCCGTGGCCGGCCCGATCTCCACCGCCGTGAGCGTGCCGCTGAACTGGTTGCGCGCGCTGGCCCGGATCGACAGCCGCTTGAGCACGCCGGACAGCGCCGGCTGGCGCAGCAGCCACTCCTCCTGGGCGTAGAGAAAGTCGCGGTGCGCCGCCTGCAGCTGCCGCCAGGCCGCCAGCAGCGCGTGCGCCGTGGGCGTGAGCCTGGAGCCGCCGCCGCGTGCGCCGCCCACCGTGCGCTCCACCAGCGGCTGCGTCGCCAGGTTGGCCGCCGCGTCCAGCACCAGCCAGGCGCCGCGGTAGCTGTAGCCGGCGGTGGCGGCGGCGCGGTTGATGGAGCCGGTGGCTTCGATGGCTTCCAGCAGGGCAAAGAAGCGGGCATCGAGCCGACCGGCCAGCTTGAGCTCTCCGGAGAGCAGGCTGACGTCGGGCATGGGCAGGAGCGGTTGAGGCAACCGCGCATTCTGGCCCGCGGCGCGCGAGGCCTTTTCCCGTGCAATTGGCACGCCCGTTGCGTGGCGCCGGCGTGAAGGCGCATCGTGCTGCCGGCTGTTCCAGGAGCGTGGCCGGGATAATCGGCCTGCCGTCCCATGCCTTTCCGCCTCGATGCATAGCCCAGGCCGCCGCATCCCGGCCTGCCGATGTACCCCCCGCAGGAGCCTGCCATGTCCTATCCGATCCTCGACTCGTGCGCCAAGGACGTCCCGCTGCCCGACGCGGTGCCGGAGGCGCTGGCGACCTCGGTGCTGGTCGGCGGCTGCGTGCTCAAGCCGCTGGAGCTGGACGCGTCCGCGCTCGACGGGATGGACGGTGCGCTGGTGCAGGACTTCGACGTGATCTGCACCTGGGACGGCTCGCACGGCGTGCTGCCGCCGGTGCGCGGCGTGTTCCTGGGCGACGTGCTCATGCGCGCCCAGCCGGACTTCGAGCAGCGCGTCGACTTCAAGCGCATGGCCGTCATCGCCGAGGGCCGCGGCGGCTACCGGGCGCTGTACTCGTGGGGCGAGATCTTCAACTCGCCGGTGGGCCGCGGCATCGTGGTGGCCTACGCGCCCGGCGGCGCGCCGCTGGCCGACGACAAGGGCCACTTCGTGCTCTTCTCGCGCCACGACGTGGCCACCGGGCCGCGCTACGTGCAGGGGCTGCGGCGCATCGACCTGGTCAAGGTCTGGTGAGAGCCGCCGCACGCCGGGCCGCCTCGGCCGGCATGCGGGCCTCGAAACTCAGGGCTTGCCGACGCCGAAGCCGTAGCGCGCCAGGATGCCCTGGGCTTCGGGCGTGAACAGGAAGCCCACGAACTCGCGCGCCAGCGCCGGCTGCTTGCTGTCGCCGACCACGGCGGCCGGGTAGGTCACCGGCGCATGGTTGCCGGTGGCGAGCACGACGCGCACCTTGTCCTTCATCAGCTCGGCGTCGGTGCGGTAGACGAAACCGGCTTCCACCTCGCCGCGGGCGACGTAGTCCAGCACCTGGCGCACGTTGTCGGCGAACACGAGCTTGGGCTCCAGCGTCTCCCACAGCCTGGCCGCGTCCAGCGCCTGCCTGGTGTAGCGGCCCACCGGCACGGTGGCCAGCTTGCCCACGGCGATGCGCTTGACCTCGGGAGCCGCCAGGTCGCCCACCTTGGCCAGCGCGGGCGCGCCCTGCAGCGGCGCGATCATGACCAGCGTGTTGCTGGCGAAGTCGCGCCGGGTGGAGGCGTCCAGCACCTTCTCCTTCACGCCGCGATCCATGGTCTCCTGGTCGGCGCTGACGAACACGTCCACCGGCGCGCCCTGCACGATCTGCTGGATCAGCACGCCCGAGGCGGCGAAGTTGAAGCGCACCGTGGCGCCGGGCTTGCGGGCCTCGAAGCGCGTGCCGATCTCGCGGAAGGCCTCGGTGAGGCTTGCGGCAGCGGAGACGGTGAGCTGCTGGGCGCTGGCCAGCAGCGGCACGGCGGCCAGCGCGGCCAAGGCGGTGAGGCGGCGAAGGAATTTCATGGGGGGCTCTCCTGGAGGCTCGTCGGGTTGGAACGGGACGGTCTGCCGCTGCGCCCGCCACGCCCGCCGCCGGGTAGGAGGGTTTCCTACATTGGCGACAAGCGTAATGAACTCAGATTCATTGCGGTAAGTATTGCAGGTCCCGTGCCAGCCCGTGATGGCCGATCGCCGCGTTTTCAACGTCCAAACGGCGACGGCCCGCCGGGATGCCGGCGGGCCGTCGTTGAAGGAATAAAGGAGGCGGAAGGGTCCGCGCGTTTCAGGAAGAAGCGCAGCGCATCTTCTGCTCGGGATGCAACGCGGCGGCACAGCCTTCGAGCAAGGCGGGCGTGCCGGGCCTGGCGTCCAGGCCCACGAAGCGCTCGACCTCGGCGGTCTCGAAGCCCACCAGGCGTGCGCCGTCCTCGCGCTCCATCAGCGGGCGGCGGATCAGCAGCGGCTCGGCCAACAGGGCGGCCAGCGCGGCTTCGGCATCGAGATCCTCGGGCACGATCTCGCCGCTCTTGACGCGCGGCGCGGCGCGGTTGAACCACGACGCAACCGGCAGCGGCGCGAGGAACTGCAGCAGCCGCTCGCGTGTCCAGGGCTCGACCAGCAGGTCGCGCCGCTCCAGCGTGTGGCCGGCGGCTTCGAGCAGCGCCCGCTGCCGGGCGTTGCCGCCGCAACCGGGCTTTTCATAGAAGCGCAGATGCGCCATGGGCGAGGTCTCCTGTTTCTCTTCACCGTTCACCCTGAGCTTGTCGAAGGGCTGGCGGGCGAGTTCGGTCGCAGGGCTTCGACAAGCTCAGCCCGAACGGGATGGCTAAGCTTCCAGCGCCTGCAGCCGTTCGTCGATCGCCTCGCGCAGCCGAACGAGGTAGGTCAACACCCAGGCTTGCTGCGCGGCCGCGGCGGTGTCGCCTTTTTCATCAAGCAGCACGCGCAGCAGCTCCAGCGTCTCGCGCTCGTGCGCGGCCACCTCGGCGTCCAGCCGCTCCACCGCAGCGGCATCGCGGGCGTCGTCCAGCGTCTCGCGCCAGCTCATCTGCCGCATCAGGAAGGCCATGGGTACCGCGTCGCGGCCGGACTGCACGTCCATGGGAACGCCGCGCAGTTCGCACAGCACGAAAGCGCGCTGCACCGGGTTGCGCAGCCGGTCGCGCGCCTCGTTGATACGCAGGGCCCACTGCGTGGCCGCCTGCTGCTCGGCGGCGCTGGCGCTGGCCACGTTGTCGGGATGCATGCTGGCCTGCAGCGCGCGCCAGCGCTCGTCCACCGCCGCGCGCTCCAGCGCGAAGCGCTGGGGCAGCCCAAACAGGGTGAAGTCGTCCGTCGCCAGGTTCATGCCAGGCTTTCGGAGAGCAGGCGCAAGGGCGCCTCGCTCCGGGGTCCGGACAGCGCCTTGGGCATCACGCCGCGCGGCAGCGCCATGGCGCGCAGCGGCAGCGCTTCCACCGCGGCCATCACGGCGTCGTCGTCGCGGCGGCGAGCCTGGTCGACCAGGTCCTGAATGGTCACGGCGCTGAGCACGCCGTGCATCACCTCGTCGAGCCCGGCCCACAGCTCCTGCGTGAGGCACTTGCCGGCGTTGTCGCCGACGCGGCCCTCGGCGCAGAAGGTGCTGCGCCGGTCCGGCGGCTCCTTGACGCATTGCACCACCTCGGCCACCGTGATTTCCTGGGGCCGGCGCGCGGGCTCGTAGCCGCCCTCGCGTCCGCGGGTGAAGCGCACCAGCTTGTGGCGCCGCAGTTGCGTGAACAACAGCTCCAGGCCATACGGCGACACGCGCTGGCGCTGGCTGATCTTCTCCAGCGGCACCGGCCCACGCTGCGACAGCAAGGCCAGGTCCACCATGACCGCGACGGCCACGCGGTCCTTGGCGAAGCGTCCCCTGGTGTTGGCTTCCATACTTCGGCTCCCCAACTGACTGGATTCCTGCGCTGCGAGCTAGCAGGATCTGCGCCAGCGCACGCGACGCGCCGTCGCAGCCCGCCGTCGCCGTGACTTGTCACCGGCTCACCAAGCGCCCGCTTCGGCCAGCAGCCTCTCCACCGGCTTGCCGCCTTCGAGGTGGCTATCGAAGATCTCCACCACGTCGGCGGTGCTCACACCGCTGTAGAGCACGCCTTCCGGATACACCAGCACGTTGGGGCCGTTGTCGCATGGGCCCAGGCAGCCGGAGTAGGTGATGGCGACCTTGTCGTAGGCCTGGCGCTTCTGGAGCTCGCCCCAGAAGGCCTGCAGCAGCGGCGATGCCCCCTTGGCGGCGCAGGAGCCGCGCGGGTGGCCGGGCGGGCGCTGCTGGCTGCAGACGAAGACGTGGCGTTGAGGCTTGGGCATGGTTTCTCCTTCAACCAAACTTGAACAGGATGCCGTGCCCGCCGCGCGGGTACTCCCAGGCGACGTTGGCGTGCTCGGTGCAGATGACGCGGCAGCTGCCGCACTCCAGGCAGCCGTCGGTGATGAGGGTGACGGTGCGGTTGCCCTCGGCCTTGTAGCAGGCGGCCGGGCAGACGAAGGTGCACTGCTGGC
>JAEYPG010000455.1 GCA_023410975.1 Pseudomonadota bacterium | reverse complement strand
TCTCAGCCCCGTCGGCTCCGGGCGTGGCGGGTGAGCAGGGATGACGGTCTGTCCGTTGCGCGCAGGGCCTGGAGGCCCGGAGCGCGGCGGGCAGTCCGTCAAGCGGGCGGGCCCTCTTGCGCAGCAGGAGGGCACAGAAGCCCGCGCTCCCTGGTCACGGGGACGGGGCGCCTCGTCGGTCAAGCCGTCTCGACACGCCGGCGTGCCGCAGGACGCTTTCGCGCATGCGCCGGGACTCTGGCGCACCGGCAACGGCCCTTACCGCTCGGGGTCACGCTGCGGTGGCTGCCGGCCGGGCGAGCCACCGGCATCCTGGCGGGCCTGCCAGGCAGCGAAGCGCGCCTCCTCCTGCCGCACGCCCTCGCGCACGACGTCCGGCACGCCATCGCGGTCCAGCACCGAACGCAGCCGTGCCCATTCCCGGCCGACAAGCTGGCGCACGTCGGTGGGGAGCTCCGACGCGCGCAGCCGGTGCAGGACGGACACCGGGCTCGATGCCGCGGGGCTTCCGGCCTGCAGCTCCCGGCCCTGCCGGTCCACGAACCGCACCAGGTGCACCGAGGCGGCGACTGCCGCCAGGGTGGCCGGCATCTGCGCCAGGGCGTCGTCGTGGTACCTCGCCAGCGTGAAGCGGGGCGGCGCGTGAGCCTTTGCCAGCGCACGTGCGTAGCGCTGGTAGATACCCTGCCGGCTGAGCTCGGGATCCACCACGAGCACACGCATCTCGACCTGAAAGCCCTGGGCGGCGAAATCGGCCGCGGTGCGGGCAACGATGGCAGGCTGGCGCATCGTGGTCTCAACCACGCTGTGGAAGTGGCTGCGCGCCGCCTCGCGGATGCCGCGCTCGACCCACCACCCCACATCGGCCCCCGTGCGGTCCGCCGCCTTGGCAGGGTCCGCGGCCACGAGCTGCCCGTACATCGGGTGGTAAGGCCGCAGCTCGTCGCCGTTGATGAAGGCCACGCCGTCGCCTGCAGCGGCGAGCTGGCGCCGAGCGTCGAGGAGGGCCGCGGTCTTGCCCGCGCCCGGCTGCCCGCCGACGATCACCGCCCGCGGGTGCGCGCTGGCCCGTGCATCGCCGAAGAGAACGTCCCGGATGACCTCGCGATAGACCCGCTCCAGGGTCGCGTCGTCGGCCAGACGCATGGCCGGCTACTCAGTCCCGGGAGTCCGTTTCCCCGGCCCTCGGCTCCGGCACGGAGGCCAGCGCCCTGGCGTAGCCCTCGAATTCCTGAGTCAGCGCGTCGACCTGGGCGCCGTCGTGCGGGTCGAACTCGAAGCGCTTGGCGAGCAGTCCCTGGCGCACGGCGGCGTACTCGGCACGCTTCTCCGGCGAGGCTGCGTTGGCCTCCATGCGGGCCAGCCGGGCCGTCACGCTGGCGATGAGCTCCAGCAGCAGCTCGGCGCGCAGCTCCGAGGGCGTCTCGTCCTGCCCCGGCTCGTCGCCGGGCATCGGAAAAGGCAGTCGCCGCTGCGTCACCACCTCGACCAGGAAGGCCTGCACCGCGTCGGACAGCGACAGGCCCAGCTGCGCCAGCGTGCGTTCGGCGTCCGCCTTCAGCTCCGGATCAAGGGCGATGCTGAGCGTGCAGTCCATGTTCTCTGCTCCTTGCCCGCCATTGTCGTGCACCACTGCGCAGGCATGAGCATGTCCGGCCTTGGCCCGCTCGTCGTCATGCGGCGCCGGCGATGCCGCCCGGACTGGCCGGTGTCCCGGCCTTCGGCATGCCGAAGGGTGCCGGCCACAATGAGCCACGAACGCTGCGGCGCGAGCAGTGCATGAGCGGGGTCTCGATGGAAGACAGGGCATGGTCATGGCTTCGGCATGCCGAAGGCCAGGCGCCAGCCGCCACATCAAGGTGATCATGCAACTATTCCGGTCTCCCGGATCTGACCGCCCGGGCGGAAGCACGACTCCTCGTGAGCGTGCGGCGCACCGCAGACACGCAGCTCATGGCAGCGACGCCTGTGCGAGCGCCGGCAGCAATCGCTCGCGCAGCGACTGCGCCGTCCGGCGCCGGCGGCGCGTGTGGAAGATCGCTCGTGCGCAGGAACGTCCACAACGGGTCTGCCTTGAGGTCCCGGGTTTCCTGGCCCTGCGGGAGACGACAGATGTTCTGGCGTGGGAACCTCTTTCACTGGTCCTTGTTCGGCGCCTGCGGCGCTCAGCACGAGCACCGCAGCAGCGAGGCACCGACGCTGGTCCAACATCTCTGGCAGTAGACCTCGCGCTGGTTGCCAGTCCTTACCACGAGGATGCACGGGGCGCCGGCCTCGATGCTGGCAATGCTCCGTTATTCCCCTACCCAGTACTCCCAGAGTTCCCCAGCTTCGAGCCCTTGAGGGCTTCGCCGACGCTGCGCGGATCGTCGAGTTGTGCGACGCGGCCATGCAGGAGGCAAGGACGCACCGTGTTGTCTGCGTGTTGATCCTGTCCAGTTCCCGCTCAGCGGCAGGGACCGGCTCAACCCTCCAAGCCATGACGTTTCATCACTTCCTCAAGCGGCACGGGTCGGGTCTTGCCCGCGCGCATGTCGATCAGGCGCTGCTCTGCAAGGTACAGGTCCTCCAGGTCGTCGATGTGCTCGCGCACGGCCTCGATAACGTAGGAGGTCTTGGTGCGCCCGGTCCGCTCGGCCAGCCGGCTCAGGCGAGCGTCCACGTCTTCGGGCAAACGGATGGACAGAGGCATGGAAATCCCCTCAAGTACGATACATGCATCGCACTTTCCATCGTTGCCACCGGGCTGCCCACGGCAAGACCGTGACAGCAGCAGACCCTTGCGCCTGGCCAGTCCGACGACGTGGTTGCCACGAGGCTGGCCGGGACATGGCTGTGCGCGGTGTCCATTCACCCGGCACTTCCCGACAAGTGCCGATCCGAAGGAACAACCTGCGCGATCACCGATATCGGAAACAGGCAGCGCCCGACGGGGCTTGCCTTGCCGCGACACCCAGGCGTTTCCATGCCTGCTCCAGGCGAAGCGCCATTGCTTTCAGCAAGGAGACAAGGCCATGACCACGCGCCCTGATGCGGCGCCGGCCGGGAGCCCCGGCCCCACGCAGGCACACGCGCCGCAGCCACGGGTGGACCGGATCACGCCCGAGGCCCGGCGGCAGTCCCTTTTGTTGGCCAGTGCCGATGGCGCGGAAGTCGAGATGCTTGACCTGCTGGATGCCGCACTGGAAGGCATCGATGGATGGAGCGCGTGACGCGGGCGGGGCACATCGGCACGGACTGTCGATCCAGGCGCAGAGTCTTGGTGAAAGCCATTCACCGCGCCCGCCCTTCGGCTGCCGAGAACATCATCAGGTCCATCTCGCTGGGTTCCAGCCACCGGCTGCCGTAGCGTCCCTTGCCATACACGTCCAGCACCACGCGGCTGATGAGCGGTGACTCCCAGTCCTTGTCAGCCAGCCGGCGCCGGATGCCGGGCGTGGCCACGGAAGCGAGGATGATCGGCGCGGCCTCATCGACCCAGCGCACCTTCTCGTCCTGGGGCAGCTCGGCAAACTCGGCGCGGATCTGGCGCATGCGGCTCGCCTTCCAGGCATTGACCAGTTCCTCCTGGTGCTGGCGCAGGTGCTTCACCACGCGGGCCCGGTCTGCAGCGGGAGCAGCGGGCGTTGGTGCCTCGTCCTGCGGCTCCTTGTTGGCCAGAATGGCCTTGAGGTACGCCAGCCGGTTGTTGATGCGCGCGGCGTTCGGGTCCTCGACGTAGCTCTCCAGCGTGTTGAGCGCCTCGTTCACCCTGGCGTCGCCGTACCTGAGCGTCAGCGCATCCAGGTCCTCTTCCCGCACGCCGAGCTTGCCCGCGCGCAGCGCTTGCGTGACGTCGGCCGGCTCGGGGATGCGCTCCTTCTCGCGCGGCCGGCGGGTGACCTTGAACTGCACCGAGACCAGTTGGCTCTGCTCCCGGTGCTCCACCAGCTCCACCGTGATCTCGGACTTCTCGTTGATCTCGGCGATGGCCGGCACCAGCAGTTCGTTCTTGAACTTGCGGAACTCCCGGGGCTTGAGTCCCCCGCCTTCGCGCAGCACCCGGGTCCAGAAGTCCGGGTCGTGCCGGCTGGTCAGGCCGCCGGGGCTGTCCTTGTAGCGCGCACAGATCTCGTACAGGGCCACGGCCGTGTAGGTGGAGAGCCGCGCGATCGAGTTGAGCTCGATCTGCGCCCAGCGCTCCGGGTTGACGAGCTGCTCCTTGATCGACGGCGGGTAGTACCAGGTCACCCAGGCCTCGCCTCCGCGCATGAACAGCCGGGCCTCGGCCAGCAGCGCGAAGGTGCGGGCCTCGTCCGTGATCGCCTGGCCCGTGCCTGCCTCGAAACCCTCGAGCAGCATGGTTCCTTCGCTGGCAGCCAGCGGGCGCCACACGACGGTCGTCTGCACCATCTGCTCGATGTAGCGCTGCACGCGCTCGGACGCCTTGGTCGTGGAGCCGTAGCTCCTGAGGATGGTGCTCACCGGGCTGGTGTAGCCCCCGTCGGCGTTGGGCGTGGTGCGTTGTGCCAGCCACAGCATCACGTCGTAGGCCTTGCGCCCCGTGACCGTGAGCGCCATCGTCAGCGGTTCGATGGCCAGCGCGAAGACGGACTTGCTCAACGTCCCGGCCGGTCCGGACGGGACCGTGGACGGCAGTGCAGGCTTCTCCTTCGCAGGCTTGGGCATGCCTTCAGTGTACGTCCATGTGGCCTGGACACCCGCTGACCAAGGACCGGCATGGCGTTTCAAGCGGGCGGGCAGCAGGACATGCCCGGTGCACTGCACGTTCAGGCGCAAAGCCACACTTGCCGGACACGCGGATCTCGCCTTCCGCAACGCCGCCTGTGGATAACTCGGGCCCCAGATGCCGGACGGCCGCCACACCTGCCGGACATCGTTGCCACGCTAGGCGGACGCCAAAGCCACAGCCTCCGGACGCATGGGCCACAGTTGCCGGACCTGAATTTCTATAACCTGTTGTTTTTATTGATTTTTCCCTGACGCAAACATTCTAAACAGGTCAAAGGTATCGAAGATCGGGATCAGGCAGGCAATGACACGACTCGATGGCCGGGGTGTCCGGCATGTGTGGCTTTGGGGCCTGCACCAACCCGTTTTGTATCTTTGCTGAGCAAGGGAACTTCAAACATACAATCCGCGCAAACAAACCACAGGAAGCTAGATGACCCATATCGTGGTTGAGGGCCGAGAGCAGGTCGAACTTGCGGATATCGGCTCGCAAGCGGAGCGTGCCAAGAAGATCCTGGCGCGTGTGCGCAAGGCCATGCTGGCCCCGAACGCCGTGAAGGAGCCTCCACGCTTCTCGCCGGCCCAGCTGGGCAGCCTGGTGAATCTTGACACCCGGCAAGTGGACTACCGCGCCAAGAAGGGCGAGCTGCCAAGCGGCGGCCTCAACGCCTCGGGCACCCGGCGCGAGTTTCAGCTCGCCGAGGTACGGCAGTGGGCGCGCGAGCTGCGCAAGCCGCGGCTGCGTCCGCAGAACGCCGAGGCCATCACCATCTCGGTGGCCAACTTCAAGGGCGGCGTAACCAAGACCACCACCGCGGTCACGCTGGCCCAGGGCCTGAGCATCCGCGGCCACCGAGTGCTCGTGATCGACTGCGACCCGCAGGGCAGCCTCACCACCCTCTTCGGCATCCTGCCGGACGCCGAGGTCGAGGCCCAGGACACCATCCTGCCGCTGTGCATGGGCGAGCAGGAAAGCATCGAGTACGCCATCCGGCCGACGTACTGGGACGGGATCGACCTGGTGCCTGCCACGTCGGTGCTCTTCAGCGCGGAGTTCGCCCTGCCCGGCCGCCAGCGTGACGAGGGTCCCTCCTTCCAGTTCTGGAACGTGCTGCACTACGGCATCGAGCAGGCACGCCAGGACTATGACGTCATCGTCATCGACACGCCCCCTGCCCTGTCGTACGTCACGATCAACGCGATGATGGCCTCCGATGGCGTCATCACGCCGCTGCCGCCCAACGCACTGGACTTCGCCTCCAGCGTGCAGTTCTGGGACCTGTTCTACGACCTGACCAAGGAACTG
>JAEYPG010000537.1 GCA_023410975.1 Pseudomonadota bacterium | reverse complement strand
GCCAGACGGGCAAGATCGTGGCCCCGCAGCTCTACATCGCCTGCGGCATCTCGGGCGCGATCCAGCACCTGGCGGGCATGAAGGACTCCAAGGTGATCGTGGCGATCAACAAGGACCCGGAGGCGCCGATCTTCAGCGTCGCGGACTACGGCCTGGAAGCGGACGTGTTCGAGGCCGTGCCGGCGCTGGCCGGCGCGCTGTAAGCGCCGCGCTCTTTTCCGCCGGGGAGCCGGGCCGGCCGGACAATGGCCGGTCCCTACACGCTGGAAAGGACGCGCCATGACGAGCCCGGGTACCGTTCTGATCACCGGCGGCAGCCGTGGCATCGGCGCCGCCACCGCGCGGCTGGCCGCGGCCAGTGGCTACGACGTCTGCTTCACCTACGCGTCGCAGCACGAAGCCGCCGAAGCCGTGGCGGCGGAGATCCGGGCCCTGGGCCGCCAGGCCTGCTGCCTGCAGGCCGACGCGGGCGCTGCGGACTTCGCCGAGACGCTGCTGTCGCGCCTGCCGCCGTCGCTCCCGCCGCTGGTCGGCCTGGTCAACAACGCTGGCATCACGGGGCCGCTGGGCCCGTTCCTGCAAGCCAGCCCCGACACGATGCGCCAGGTGCTGGAGGTCAACGTGCTGGGCCTGATGCTGCTGACGCAGCAGGTCGTGCGGCGCTGGCGCGAGGAGGGGCGCGGCGGCTGCGTGGTCAACGTCTCCTCGGTCGCGGCCACGCTGGGCGCGCCGGGCGAGTACGTGCACTACGCGGCCTCCAAGGCGGCGGTGGAAAGTTTTACCGTCGGGCTGGCCAAGGAGCTGGCGGAGCAGGGCATCCGCGTCAACGCCGTGTCGCCGGGCACCACGCTCACCGACATCCATGCCGCTGCCGGCGAGCCCGGGCGGCCGCAGCGCGTCGCGGCGCGCATCCCGATGCGCCGTCCGGGCGAGGCGCACGAGATCGCCGAGGCCATCGTGTGGCTGCTGTCGGAGCGCTCGGCCTACGTGACCGGCTCGGTGCTGAAGGTCGCGGGCGGGCTCTGAGCCGCGGCTCCCATGGCGTGGACCCTCCGCCCGGCCGGCCGGTTAAGGTGCGGCCTCCGAAAGGAGACCCTGTGATGGCTGATTACTTCCCCCTGGGCGCCAGCGGCCTGCGCGTGCCGCGCTTGTGGCTGGGCGCCATGATGTTCGGCGACCAGACCGCCGAGGCCGAGGCGCGCGAGATCGTCGCGGCCACGCGCGATGCCGGCCTCAACGCGATCGATGTCGCGGACAACTACGCCGGCGGCGAGTCCGAGCGCATGGTCGGGCGCCTCATCGCCGCGGACCGCGAGCGCTGGATCGTCGCCAGCAAGGTGGCCAACCCCATCGGCACCGAGCCCAACGACCGCGGGCTGTCGCGGCGCTGGCTGCTGGCCGAGGTGGACAACAGCCTGCGCCGGCTGGGCACGGACTGGATCGATCTCTGGTACATGCACCGCGACGACGAGGTCACGCCCATCGAGGAGACGGTCTCGACCGTGGGGCGGCTGATCGAGCTGGGCAAGATCCGCTACTGGGGCGTGTCCAACTTCCGCGCCTGGCGCATCGCGCGCGTGGTGGAGACGGCGCGGCGCATGGGCGTGCCGCCGCCCATCGCCTGCCAGCCGCCGTACAGCGCCGTGACGCGGCTGGTCGAGACCGAGCTGCTGCCCTGCTGCGCCCACTACGGCGTGGGCGTGGTGGCCTACAGCCCGCTGGCGCGCGGCGTGCTGTCCGGCAAGTACGTGCCCGGCGCCGAGGCGCAGGCGGGCACGCGCGCCGGGCGGGGCGACCGGCGCCTCCTGCAGACCGAGTTCCGCCCCGAGTCGCTGGAGGTGGCGCAGCGCATCAAGGCGCATGCGTTGTCGCGCGGGCTGAGCCCGACGCAGTTCGCGATCGCCTGGGCGCTGAACAACCAGCTCGTCAACGGCGTGATCGGCGGCCCGCGCACGCTGGAGCAGTGGCGCGACTACATCGCGGCGCTGGACGTGCGGCTGACGGCCGAGGACGAGGCTTTCGTGGACACCCAGGTGCCGCCGGGCTACGCCTCCACGCACGGGTACAACGACCCGGTCTATCCGATCACGGGGCGGGTGGGGCGCTGAGCTCGCCGAGGGCGCAGGCCACGGCTTGTAAATGCCTTGTAGGCTTGGGCTTGCCGCGCGAGTTCACCCGGCCCGGTGTCCCGCCCGCCTATTTCGCTTGCGCCTGTAACGGCTCGCCGGTGGGGGTTTCGCTCCGGAGGCGGGTTCCCTCGGAGACGCGGGACTCCAGGCCAGGCGCCTGTGCCGGCGGCAGCGGCAGCTCGCACCAGATCTCGGTGCCCTGGCCCGGCTCGCTGCGCACGCCCACGCTGCCGCCGTGCAGCAGCACCAGGCGCTTGACGATGGACAGACCCAGCCCGATGCCGCCGTCGCCCGGCGTGGCCGGGCGCGCGGCCATGGACAGCGGCTCGAACAGGCGCCGGCGCTGCTCGGCCGTCATGCCGCTGCCGGTGTCGGCCACGGCCACGCGCCAGCGCCCCGTACCCAGCGGCGCCAGGCTCAGCGACACGCTGCCCGCGTCCGTGTGGCGCAGCGCGTTGGACAGCAGGTTGTTGATGATCTGCGCCAGCCGCCGCGCGTCGCCCAGCACCGGCTGGCCGTGCGCGGCCATGCCCAGGTACAGCTCCATGCGCACGCCCTTGGCCTGCGCGGGCGACTCGAACAGGGCGATGCACTCCTGCGCCAGCGGCGCGAGCACGAAGGGCTCGCGTGCCAGCTCCAGGCGGCCTGTTTCCAGCCGCGAGAAGTCCAGCAGGTCGTCCACCAGGCCCAGCAGCAGCGTGCCCGAGCGCATCAGGGTGCGCAGCTCGCGGCGCTGTTGCGCGGGCGACAGCGTCGGCGTCGTGCCGTGCAGCCGCCGCGCCATCTCGATCAGCTCGTGCAGCGGTGCGCGGATCTCGCGGCTGATGCCGGCCAGGAACTCGGCCTTGACGCGGTTGGCCTCGGCCAGCTCGCCGATGGCCTGGCGCCGGCGGCGCAGCAGCCTGAAGCTCCACAGCGCCAGCACCGCGATGGCGGCATCCAGCGCCGCCGTGCCCAGGCCCATGAACCAGGCCGACTCGCGCCAGCCGCGCAGCATCAGCTCCTCGGTTGCGAGCGTGACCACCACCAGCGGGAAGGCCTCCACGGCGCGCGCGGCCACCATGCGCCGGTCGGCCTGCGCGGGGTCGGAAGGCCGCGGCGCGGCGGTCAGCACGTTGGCGCTGTGCCGGCCCTGCGCCAGCGCCTGCTCCAGCGCCTGCAGCGCCGGCGCATCGCGGTAGGATTCGCCGATCGGGGCCACGCGCTGCGGATGGCGGGCCAGCGGCGTGCCGTCGCGGCGCAGCAGCAGCACGGCGGTGTGGGCGTCGTCGAGGTTGATCGAGCGGTAGAAGCGCTTGAAGTAGGACACCTCGATGCCCGTGATCGCCAGGCCCAGCATCTGCCCGCTGGACGAGCGGATCTTGCGCGTCAGGAAGAAGGTCCAGCGCCCGCTGTCCCGGCTGAGCACCGGCGCGGAGAGGTAGGACTGCAGCGCCGGCTGCGCCAGGTGGACCTTGAAGTAGTCGCGGTCGTACACGTTGACGTGCGGCGCCGGGAAGGTGTGGCGGTTGACCAGCACCTGGCCCTGCATGTCGATGATGGCGATGTCGCTGGCCAGACCGCCCTCGGTGTGCTGCTCGGCGATGAAGTCGAACATGCGCCGCGAGCCGGCGATCTCGCGCAGCCGGGCCTCGCTGTCGCCGGCCTGCTCCTGTACCCGTTCCACGATGCGGCCCAGCACGCCGTCGGCCGTGTACACCACTTGCTGGGCGTGCTCCGCCACGGTGGTGGAGAAGTTGTCCATGTACAGCCGCCAGGTGTCCAGCGTGTCGGCGCGCTGCTGGCGCAGCACCAGCGCCGTCGCCAGGCTCAGGGCCGCGATCACCATCACCGCGGCCGCGAGCACCAGCCACTCGCGCAGCCCCTCGGGGTGGCGCAGGGCGCGCTCGGCGGCGGAGGGCATGGTTTCGGACATCGGTCGGACACGCTGCCCAGAGGGCGCGCGGCGCTTGGTGGCAAAAAGGGCGGCGCATCATAGCCACGGGGTAAACCCGAAGGCGTGCAAATCAACCGTTTTATGCTGCGCCGCACCAAGGAGAAACCCGAATGTTCAAGAAGCTTTCGTTTGTGTTGGTCCTGTTGAGCGTGGCCTGGCCGGTGCGGGCCAGCAACTGCGAGGAGATCCAGTCCGGCATCGCGGAGCGCGTGCGTGCCGGCGGCATCGAGCGCTTCACGCTGTCCACGGTGGACATGGAGGCCGACGCGCCCGGACGCGCGGTGGGCCGCTGCGACCAGGGGCGCAAGAAGATCATGCTGGTGCAGGAGTCCGGCACGGACGGCGCGGCGCCCCGGCGTGCCCCGCCGCCGCGCCGCCAGGAGACCATCACCGAGTGCAAGGACGGCACGGTGGTGGTCGGCGGCGGCAGCTGCGGCCGATAGCCGGCAGCGGCTTGCCAGTCGCTTGTGGGCGACGGCTGAAACAACCGGAACGTGACCGGGCGGCGCGCGCGTGGGAAGCTTGCCGCCATGAAGCATCCACCCATGCCCGGACGCCGCCGCTTGCTGGCTGGCCTGGCCGGGGCCGCGGCCGGTTCGCTGGCGCTGCCGGCCGCCGCCCAGGGCACCCCCGCGAGCCTGCCCCTGCGCGAGATTCCCTCCAGCCGCGAGCGGCTGCCGGTGATGGGGCTGGGTACCTGGATCACCTTCAACGTCGGGCGCGATGCCGAATTGCGCGAGGAAAGCACGCGCGTGGTGCAGGCCTTTCTGGACGGCGGCGGGCGGCTGATCGATTCCTCGCCCATGTACGGCTCCTCGCAGGAGGTGGTGGGCGCGGCGCTGCGCACGCTGCGCTCGCGCGACCGGGTATTCGCCGCCGACAAGGTTTGGACCGGCAACGCCCGCCAGGGGCCGGAGCAGGTGGAGGCCTCGCGCGGCTACTGGGGCCTGCCGCGCTTCGACCTGCTGCAGGTGCACAACCTGCTGGCCTGGGAGCAGCACCTGCCGATGCTGCAGCGCATGAAGGCTGCGGGGCGGCTGCGCTACGTGGGCATCACCACCTCCGAGGGACGGCGCCATGCCGAGTTCGAGCGCGTGATGGCGACGCAGAAGCTGGACTTCGTGCAGTTCACCTACAACCCCGTGGACCGCGAGGCCGAGCAGCGGCTGCTGCCGCTGGCGCAGGAGCGCGGCATCGCCGTCATCGTCAACCGGCCTTTCCAGCAGGGCGAGCTGCTGCGGCGCCTGGCGCGCCACCCGGTGCCGGCCTGGGCCGC
Organism: Pseudomonadota bacterium; assembly: GCA_023410975.1. Lineage (GTDB taxonomy): Bacteria > Pseudomonadota > Gammaproteobacteria > Burkholderiales > Burkholderiaceae_C > Azohydromonas. Next base: position 780 of record JAEYPG010000537.1, on the reverse strand, counting down.
CTCGGAGCTGGGCGCCACGAGCTGGGCGCAGCTGGTGCTCAAGTTCATCGTCGCGCATCCGGCCGTGACCTGCGTGATTCCGGCCACCACGCAGGTCGCGCACGTGCGCGAGAACCTCGCCGCCGCCGCCGGGCGGCTGCCCGACGCGGCGCTGCGCCAGCGCATCGCGGCCCAGGTGCAGGCACTGTGATGGCGGAGTGGTGGACCTACGTCCCGGCGGACGCGCAGCTGTTCTCCGCGCGCACCTATGTCCGGCTGGTGGAGGCGCACAACCGCGAGCTGTGGCCGGCGCAGTGGCTGATGCTGGGCTGCGGCGCCGTCGCGCTGGTGGCGCTGCTGCGGCGCGTGGGCGACGCGGCGCGGCTGCTGGCCGCGCTGTGCGCCCTGTGGTGCCTCACGGTGGCCTGGGACTTCCTGATCCTGCGTTACGCGCGCATCCACTGGGCCGCGCCGGAGATGGCTCTGGGCTTCGCGCTGCAGGCGTTCCTGCTGGCGGTCCTGGCCCGGCGCGACGCCTTCGAGCGCGCGCCTGAGGCTCGGGCGCGCGCCGTGGCGGTGGTTGTGCTGCTGCTGGCCCTGGTGGGCCTGCCGCTGCTGGCGCCGGCGCTGTCGGGTGCGCCGTGGTGGCGTGCGGAGGTGGTGGGCCTGATGCCTGCGCCGACGGTGCTGGCCATGCTGGCGCTCGTGCCGCTCACGCCCCCGGGCCCGCGGCGCTGGCTGCTGTTGCCACTGCCCCTGGCCTGGTGCGTGGTGGAGGCGGTGGCACAGGCGGCGCTGGGC
>JAEYPG010000454.1 GCA_023410975.1 Pseudomonadota bacterium | reverse complement strand
GCCCAGCAGCGCGCCGGCGTCGCGCGCCAGCCCCGCGTTGAGCCGGTCGGCGAAGAAGCCCACCGCCGTGAGCGCCGCCACCGCCAGCAGCACCGCCACCACCAGCAGCCGCAGCTCGCCCGCGCGCAGGTCGCGCCAGGTCTGGCGCCAGGCCAGTTTCGCGAGCGACGGTTTCAAGGGCGCGCTGGCCGGCGCGGGCGCGGCGGCGGACGGAGCGGCAAGGGCATCGGGCGGCAGGGAGCTCATGGCGGGGACGATACCGGAGCCTTGTCAAGCGCCTGAATGCCGGGTGCAAACCCCTGCAACGCCATGCAGGGGCCGCGCTGCTTCAATCGGCTGCATGAACACCTTGCCCTCGATCTTCCTGTCCCACGGCTCGCCCATGATTGCGCTGGAGCCGGGCGCGGCCGGCGCCTTCATGCGGCGGCTGGGCCCGGCCATCGACGCGGCCTTCGGCCGCCCGCGCGCGATCCTGGCGGTGTCGGCGCACACGCTGACGCGCGAGCCGGTGCTGCTGGCCGCCGAACGCCACGAGGCGGTGCCGGACTTCGGCGGCTTCCCGCAGGCGCTGTACGAGATGCGCTACGACGCCCCGGGCGCGCCGGCGCTGGCGCAAGAGGTGAAGGCGCTGCTGGCCGAGTCCGGCGTGGCGGCGCACGTGGTGGACGAAGGCGGGCTGGACCACGGCATCTGGACGCCGCTGCGCTACGTCTACCCGGAGGCCGACGTGCCGGTGCTGCCGCTGGCCTGGATGCCCATGGCGCCACCGGCACAGCAGTTCGCGCTGGGGCAGGCCCTGGCCGCGCTGCGCGAGCGGGGCGTGCTGGTGATGGGCAGCGGCTCCATCACGCACAACCTGCGCATGCTCTCCACCTTCACCGGCCGCGCGCCGCTGGACGCGCCGGAGAAGCCGGAGAGCGCCGAGTTCCGCCACTGGTTCGCCGACCGGGCTGCGCAACGGGACTGGGACGCGCTGTTCGACTACCGGGCCCGCGCGCCGCACGGCGCGCTGATGCACCCGACCGACGAGCACCTGCTGCCCTGGTACGTCGCGGCCGGCGCGGGCGGGCGCGACACCACCCCGCTGCGGCTGCACGAGAGCCACGCCTACGGGGCGCTGGGGATGGATGCGTACGGGTTCGGACCGGAAGCGGAGAGGCTGCGGGAAGCGCTGGCCGCCTGATTCAGAACGCGTAGCGGATCGGACACCCCGGCAGCCCCGCCTCCAGCAGCTCCCGGAAGATGTTCACCATCTTCCCCTTGAGCCCCGTGCGGTAGCGCACGTTGTCCGCGCCGTTCTCGCTGCGCTTGGCTTCCTGGAGCTTGGGCACCCAGAGCATGGCCTCGGCCTTCGGGTGCCAGCCCAGGTTGACCTCGTGCAGCGCCTCGTTGTGCGTCAGGAAGATCACCTCGGCGGCGATCTGCGCGCGGGCCCGGGGCGAAAGCGTTTGCGCCACCTGCGCGAACAGCTCGGCGTAGTCCGCGCGCCAGCCCTCGTAGACGATCACCGGGCTGAAGTTCAGGTGCACCTCGTAGCCGGCATCCACGAAGTCGTTGATGGCCGCGATGCGCTCGGCCATCGGCGAGGTGCGCACGTCCACCACCTTGGCCGCGCGCTGGGGCATGAGCGAGAAGCGGATGCGCGTCTTGCCCTGCGGGTCGTAGTCCAGCAGCTCGCGGTTGACGTACTTGGTGGCGAAGGAGCCCTTGGCATTGGGAATGCGGCGGTACAGCGCCACCAGGTCGCGCACGTTGTCCGAGACCAGCGCGTCGGCCGAGAGGTCGCCGTTCTCGCCGATGTCGTAGACCCAGTAGGCCGGATCGACCTGGTTCGGCTCGGTCTTGGGGCCGAGCTTCTTCGCGTGCTTCTCCAGCGCGTCGGCGATCTGCCCGATGTTGACGAACACCGTGATCGGGTTCGCGTAGCCCTTGCGGCGCGGCACGTAGCAGTAGGCGCAGGCCATGGCGCAGCCGTTGGAGCTGCCCGGCGCGATCCAGTCGGCGCTGCGGCCGTTGGGGCGGCACGCCATGCTCTTGCGCACGCCCAGCACCAGCACGTCGCGCTTGGTGCGCAGCCACTCGCCCACCAGCCCCTCGTTGCCGTGCAGGCCGGGGATGTTCCAGTGCGATGGGACCGCTATGCGCTCGGCCTCGGGAAAGCGGTCCAGGATCTCCCGGCCGCGCTGGAAGCTCTCGACGGCGGGCTCCAGGTAGATGGTCTTCACCCGCAGCAGCGAGGCGGGGCGGGGCGTGGTCGCTTCCATGCCGGGCAGCGGCAAGGGCTGTTCCGTGGTGAAGCGCACTCAAGCTCCTCGGGACGAGCCCACGGGAAGCCACCTTACTTCGCCGCCGTCGGCAGCGTCCCCTGCACTCCCGCCACGAACCAGTCCATGCGCCCGATGGCGGCGTCGTCCAGCGCGCCCTTCTCTTGGCGCACGTGACCGGACTGGTCCACCAGCCGGCCGCCGAAGGGATTCAGCTGGCCCTGCGCGATGGCACGCTGCTTGGCCAGCACCTCCTCGCGCAGCGCCTTGGGCAGCTTGGGATTCAACGCGGCCAGCTCCACCATGCCGTCCTTGATGCCGCCCCACACCGGCGCGGGCTTCCAGCGCTTGTCCATCACGGACCTCGCGACCTGCGTGTAGTAGCCGCCCCAGTTGGCCACCACCGCGGCGAGCTGCGCCTTGGGGGCGAAGCGGCTCATGTCGCTGTGGAAGGCGAGCAGGTGCACGCCCTTCTCCTCGGCCGCCTGCGGCACCGCGGGCGAGGCGCTGTGGTGCGTGAGCACGTCCGCGCCGGCGTTGACCAGCGACAGCGCCGCCTCGCGCTCGCGCGCGGGGTCGAACCAGGTGTTGAGCCAGAGCACCTTGACCTGCGCCTTCGGATTGGCCGCCTGCATGCCCAGGGTGAAGGCGTTGATGCCCTGCATCACTTCCGGCACCGGGAAGCCCGCCACGTAGCCGGCCGCGCCGCTCTTGCTGACCTTGCCCGCCAGGTAGCCGGCGAGCCAGCGGCCCTCGTAGAAGCGGGCGTTGTAGGTGCCCAGGTTGGCCGCGGTCTTGTAGCCGCCCACGTGCTCGAACTTCACGTTCGGGAAGTCCGCCGCCACGCGCAGCGCGGGCTCCAGGTAGCCGAAGCTGGTGGCGAAGATCAGCTCGTGGCCCTGCGCCGCCAGGTCGCGCATCACGCGCTCGCTGTCGGGCCCTTCGGGCACGGCCTCCACCACGGTGGTCTTCACGGCGGCGCCCAATGCCTTTTCCATCGCCAGGCGGCCCTGCTCGTGCTGGTAGGTCCAGCCGGCCTGCCCCACGGGCGTGACGTAGACGAAGGCGGCCTTCAGCGGCGCGGACGCGGCAGCAGGGGTCTGGGCGAAGGCGGGGGAAACGGCGACGCACGCGGCGAGCAGCGCGCCGCGCGAGAGGTTTTTGAACATGGTTGTCCTCGACATGGCCACCGGCAAAAACAAACGCGCCGCGGGTGGCGCGCGGCGCGTGGAGGAAGCCGGGATTGTAGGCAGGGGCGGAACCGGGGGCGGCCGGGCTTCTCCAATTCCGCACCAAGCCTCAAGAGGAAGAACCCCATGCTGATCCTGATCTGGTCCCTCGCCGTCCTGGGCGTCGCGCTGTGCGCGTTGCTGGCCTGGGCGCTGTACGCGCTGCTGCGCATGGACCCCGCCTGGCTCGGCGACCTGCCCGGCCTGGCGCAGCGGCTGCCCTGGCAGGAGGGGCTGGACCACTTCTTCCCCGGATGGCAGGAGCTGCTGCGCTGGGCGGTGGAGGCTGCGCAGTGGCTGCTGGGCTGGGCCGGCACCGCCGCGCCGGTGGTGGCGTGGATCTTCTTCGCGCTGTGCGCCAGCTTCGTCCTGGCCGGCGCGGGGCTGCTCACGCTGTCGGTGAAGCTGCTGCGCAAGGCTTCGGCACGGCGTGCCGCAGCCTGAAGCACGGGCAGGTGCCGGACCGTGGGCCGGTCCGCGCCACGGCAGGTGTGACATAGCTCGCACGGCAGGCTGTTCCGGCGGGGGATTCGCAATCCGGCGGGACGGCGCGTCACTAGCATCCGTTTCGTTTCAAATCGAAACAAGCCTATCGGAGAGTTTCCAATGCGCCTGCTGCCCCGCTCCCTGTCCCTGCTGGCCCTGGCCGCCGCCCTGACTGCCACTGCCGCCGCCCAGGCCGCCGACCATGCCCACTGGGAGTACATGGGCCACGCCGGCGCGTCGCACTGGGGCGACCTGGACAAGAGCTTCGAAACCTGCAAGCTCGGCACCCACCAGTCGCCCATCGACATCCGCGGCGCGAAGAAGAACGGCGAGCTGCCGGCCATCGGCTTCGGCTACAAGGCCGGCGCCGCCGAGGTGGTCAACAACGGCCACACCATCCAGGTCAACCTGCCCGAAGGCGGCGCGGTGAAGCTGGCCTCGGGCGAGTACCAGCTGCTGCAGTTCCACTTCCACACGCCCAGCGAGGAGAAGGTCAACGGCAAGCCCTACCCGCTGGTGGCGCACCTGGTGCACAAGAACGCCGCCAACGAGCTGGCCGTGGTGGGCGTGCTGTTCCGGGAGGGCAAGCCCAACGCCGCGCTGCAGAAGGTGTTCGACGCCATGCCCAAGGAGCCCGGCGCCAAGGCGGCGCTGGACGGCGGCTTCGACACCGCCGCGCTGCTGCCCGCCAAACAGGGCTACTGGGCCTTCGAAGGATCGCTGACCACGCCGCCCTGCAGCGAGGGCGTGAAGTGGCAGGTGCTGCGCCAGCCGGTGGAAGTGTCCAGGGACCAGCTCGCGACCTTCCGCAAGCTCTACCCGATGAACGCCCGCCCGGTGCAGCCGCTCAACGGGCGCGTCGTGTTCACCAAGGGGTGAAACGGGCCGGAAGCCTTCGCCGCACGGCGGCCTCCGACCGTGCCTGGAGCCCTGGGCACGCACACTAGACTGGCCGCACAACGCCTGGGCCGCCGGCGCGTCCCAAACGGGACGCCGCGGCGGGTCCGCGCGGCAAGCAAGTTCCAGCGTCCTGGTGCGCAGACGGGGGCCCCATGAGCAACATGCCTTTCAATGGCGGTCCGCCAGGACCGGGGCTCGGCGCTGCCGCCGCCCCGGCCATGGTGCAGTCCGAACTGGAGCTGGCCATCGAGCGCGCCGAAGTGGCGCAGCAGGCCGCCGGCGCCTCGCTGTACGAGTACCGGCCCCACAGTGGAGAAGTGCTGCGCAACGCAAGCCTGCAGGCCGTCACAGGCCACGCGGCCAAGGAAATCGAGCCCGACAAGGACGGCTGGCGCGCGCTCCTGCATCCCGAAGACGTCGAAGTCTTCGACCTCCACCTCGATGCGGCGCTGCGGGCCGGCGACGCCTTCTCGCTGGAGTACCGGGTGCGGCATAAGGCCGGGCACTGGATCTGGATCGCCGACCGGGGCCGGCTGGTGCGAGGCGAGGACGGGCAGGTGCGGCGCATCGTCGGCATGGTCACCGACATCACCCGCCACCGCCTGGCCGAGGAGGCGCTGCACGCGGGCGAGCAGCGCTTTCGCGCCACCTTCGACAACGCCGCGGTGGGCATCGGGCACGTGGGCCTGGACGGGCGCTGGCTGATGGTCAACGACCGGCTGTGCGCGATCGTGGGCCGCACGCGCCGGGAGCTGCTGGACCACGGCTTCCAGGAGATCACCCACGCCGAGGACCTGGACGCCGACCTCGCGCTCGTGCGCCGCATGCTCGCCGGCGAGATCGCCACCTACACGCTGGAGAAGCGCTACCTGCGCCCGGACGGCGGCACGGTCTGGGCCAACCTCACGGTGTCGCTGGTGCGCACCGCGGCCGGGGCGCCGGACTACTTCATCTCCGTGGTGGAGGACATCAGCGTGCGCCGCCAGGCCGAGCACGCGCTGCGCGAGGCCGATGCGCGCAAGGACGAGTTCCTGGCCACGCTGGCGCACGAGCTGCGCAACCCGCTGGCGCCCATTGCCAACGCCACCCGGGTGCTGGCGCGGCACGAGCCGCTGAGCGCGGCCGGCCAGCGCGCCGTGGCCATGATCGAGCGCCAGGCCGCGCAGATGAAGCGGCTGCTGGACGACCTGCTGGAGGTCTCGCGCATCACGCGCGGTGCCATCGAGCTGCGGCCCGAGGCCATGCGGCTGGACGCGGCGCTGCGCGAAGCAGTCGAGGCCGCGTTGCCGGCCTTCGAGGCCAAGCATCAGCGGCTGCACCTGCAACTGCCGCGCGAGCCGATGCCGCTGGTGGCCGACCCGGTGCGGCTGGCGCAGATCCTGGGCAACCTGCTGACCAACGCCTGCAAGTACACCCCCGAGGGCGGCCAGGTGCACATCGAGGCACAGCAGGACGCCGCCGGCGTGACGGTGCGCGTGATCGACAGCGGCATCGGCATTGCCGCGGACCAGCTGGAGGCCGTGTTCGGCCTGTTCGTGCAGGCCGAGCCCGGCGTGGGCCCGTACCAGGGCGGGCTGGGCATCGGGCTGGCGCTGGTACGGCGCCTGGTGCAGATGCACGGCGGCCACGTGCGCGCCGAAAGCCCCGGGCTCGGCCTGGGCGCCGCCTTCACGGTGTGGCTGCCGCGGGGCTGATAGGAATCTCGCAAAGCTTTCATTCCAGTTCTGTTTTAAGAGTGAAGTAAATCCCGTTCGGGCTGAGCCTGTCGAAGCCCCCGGCGCAGCCGGCCCACAGGCCCTTCGACAAGCTCAGGGCGAACGGTGATCTTT
>JAEYPG010000426.1 GCA_023410975.1 Pseudomonadota bacterium | reverse complement strand
AAGACAAGCCGATTGTGCGCTGCAGCATGATTGGGGCAATAGGAGCATCCTGTGGCTCCACCGGTCTGCAGGTTCCCTGGTGAGCCAGGGCTTTTGTCACTGCTCCATGCGAGTTTCGTCCAAGCGGCGGGCGGCCCCCGGCTGGCCTGCTGCACCGAAGCAGCGCGTACCCGGCATCTGCCTAGATGGCAGGCAGGCGCAGTTGCTCCTGTCCTGTATCGCTCTTGCGCGGGCGGCCGCGGCGCTTCGGCGCCGGCACCAGCCCCAGGTCCGCCGGTGTCAACTCGAGTGCCCGCATGAGGTTGCGCACCTTCACCAGCGCCTCCAGCCGGGCGCCCTCTTCCATCTCGCGCAGCTGGCTTTCGGCCTCGGCCAGCTCGGTGCGCAGTTAGGCAATGCGAGCCCGGAGAGTTTCGGGCGTGGGCTTGGCAACTGGCTTGACCCAGCCGGTCGGGACTTCTTCGGTCATCTGTATTCGTGGATTGCGTGTTGCCCTCGCAGGGGCGGGCCCGGTCAGGGAACAGGACGTACACCATCATCGGCAGCACACGCTGGACCCTGAACCGGCTGCTGACGGCTCTGTCCGAGCCTGCCGCCGGGATCCGGGAATGAGCCGACATGGGGCAGCGATGGACCGGGTCCTGCGTAGTCCGCGCGCGGCAGCATGGTCTTGGATCTCGAGGGCGTGGTGCTGGATGCCGCAGCTTCACCTGCTACGGCGCAGGAACGCCGGCGGCACCCTGACCGTCAACCACACCCCACGTACCGGACGGTTCATCGGGTTCACAGCGCAACAGTCGAGCGGGGGTGAAGGTGCCAGATTCGATTCGTGAAAAGCTGACACAGGCGGATCACTGGAGAGCGCGGGACGAGAAAGGGGCATGGGCCCTGCTCTGCAGCTTGGCCAACAGCAAGCATCATGCAGGCGGGCGTCGTCTGAGCGGTGATGACGCAAAGGCACTTGCCCGCGGCATGCACGAGCTCCTGGAGGAACTCGACGCCGAACTGCAGGTCAAGGGCATTACCAAGACCGCCATCTGTGCCCAGGCGTTCGCAGGCGCTACCGACTCGAAAGAGCTGTACAGGCTGACGCTGCCTCCGTCGGCCAGCCCGCAGGTGCGCGAGCTTCGCAAGGACGGTGCGAAGTACTGCGAGTTGATCAAAGCGCTCGCCAAGCTGACAGGGCATTCGACCCACGACTTGTCGTACCGCCTATTGCGGAAGACGCCGCTGCATCCGGCCAGACAGCCGTTGGCATCCGCCAGCCAGTTGGACCTCGTCGCCACGGCACTGGAGGAACTGATTCGGCGCCTGGCCATCGAGTACCGATGGCACGAGACGTATGAATGCACTGCCCGCATCAAGCTAGAAGCCTTGGCACGAGGCGACCACTGCTGCTGGCCGCTGTACGACCTTGATCACGAGCTGTCCGGCTTTCTCGAGAAAGAGCAAGCGGCTTCGTACGACGGCGATGTGTGCGCCGCGCTGGACCCATCCCAGGCTTACGGGCGGCCGCCGACACATTCGAGGCTCCATGACCAAGCATCCCTGTGCTTCGGGCAGGGGCAGCTTCAGGATGACGAATTCTTCTATGTGCCTCACGCCGCCATCGGCCATCTGGTACTGTGGGACCTGCCCGACCCGCGCAAGGACATGGCGGCCTACCGGGTGGCGCGGGACCGGGCGCTCATGCGTATGCGCGTGAGTGGAGAGTGTGGAATCCAGCCCGCGGACGACTGGGATGCCGATCGCCAGCGCCCCGTGGGTCAGACCTCCAGCGGTCCGGAGGACACGCCACTGCAGCACTACTTCTGGTTGCTGGCCTACCCGGATCCGCACGGTCAAGGTGTCGTGCCATGCCTGTACCAGCCATGCGAGGAAAGCGGTGCATTCCTGATGCCCCTGGACACGCGCAGCCTTGCATGGCTCAGCCAAGCACTCTGGCTTGATGCAGACAGGCACCTTCCCTTCCTCGACCGGTTGGAGGAACTGCTGACCGACTTTGACCAAGCGGGAATGTGTTCGTTCGAGCGCCAACTGTGCAGGACAGCGAAGTGGCTCGAATTCAACCCGGTACTGACCAAGCACGCCGCGGTACAGGCCAGGCGCGAGAGGCTCGTCCGCAGCCTCGTACAGCCGCAACGCGTGCCAGATGCCAGTGGGCCGGCGTGATCAACGTGCACGTGGCCTCGTAACCTCATCCCTCCTCCTCGTTCGTACATCATGCTCACTCCGAAGAGATACTGGCGCGTCGCCCTGTCGCTTGACGCCCTGCAGAAGCCGCCCGCCAAGGCATTCGTGCTTCCGGCCTGCTTGACGACGCAGCAATCCCCGCCCGCGATCGGGGATGGGATCTTGCTCGCGGACTATGACGTCGAGGCGCGAACTGGACTCATCAGGCACCTTGGCATCATGACCAACTGTGCCCAAACCGGTGTCGAAGTCGACTGGCGGCATGTCTGCGCCGAGATATGGGTCGATTCCGCGGCAGGCATAGCGAACTGGAAGAACAAGGCCGGCTTCTGCTTCGCGGCGGCCAAGGTCGCCGGGTATGGGTTGCATCAACTGTTCGCCGGCACCTTCGAAGGCTTGGAGGCTCGGGAGGCACCTGCGGGTGCCACCAAGTCTGCTGATATCCCAAAACGGTCCCGTGGCGGCAAAGGCTTGACCGCCGAGCGCCTGCTGCCTATGGAAATCGCTGGAGAGGCAACGGCCAGCGCCCGTGGCGGCTATGTCTACGTGCTGCGGTCGGCCTATGGGTTCAAGGTGGGCAGGACCCGCAACCTTCCTGCCCGCATGCGCGCTTTCGGAATCAAGCTGCCAATCGCCTACACGATTCCGCTGTGTGCCTGGTTCGATGACTGTGTCGAGGCCGAGTCGCGCTACCACCGGCTTTTCGCCTCAAGCACATCAACGGCGAATGGTTCAACCTCGATGACTGTGATATCGAGTTGATACGCCGGCGAACGTTTGCATGAGGCGCGTGGGCGGTATCCGCGTGGCGCGTTGAAGAATAGAGGGCGGCAGCGGTTGAACTGCGCGGGATGGGAAAAGCGGCTTGGGGGAAAGGAGTAGTCACCCGGCCCGCTGCGTCGCCCTGGAAATCGTCGTGGTGCTGGTGGCAATGATTCCCGAGCGCCTTTGCTGGCATGTTGCCGGCCAGGGGCGAGGCAAGGCTTGAGCCGTGG
>JAEYPG010000423.1 GCA_023410975.1 Pseudomonadota bacterium | reverse complement strand
CCGCCGCCGGGCAGCACCAGCCGGCCGCTCACGCCGGGACGCACCGAGCCGTCGGCGTTGTCGAATTCGGCCGTCAATGCCACCAGGCCGCTGGCCGGATCGGCCACCGGCGACAGGAACACCACCTGCGCCGCGCGCGCCACGTCACGCCCCTCGGGCCCCAGGCGCAGCGTCACCTTGGCGCCGGGCGCGACGCGGGACGCCTCGACCGCGGGCACGTTGCCCAGGAAGCGCACCCGGCTGGTGTCCGACACCATCAGCACCGGCTCGTGGGCCGCCACGCTTTCGCCCTCGCGGAAATGGATCTTCGTCACCACGCCGTTGACCGGCGAGCGCAGGAAGCGCTTGTCGAAGGCCTCCTGCGCCAGGTCCAGCTCGACGCGCTCGCGCTGCTTGGACGCCTCCAACACGCGGCGCTCGGCCCTCACGTTGCTCAGCGCCAGCTCTTCGTCCTCGACCTGCTTGCGCGCCATGCCCCCGCTGTCGAACAGCCGGCGCGCGGCGGCCAGCTGCTCGGCCAGCATCGCCTCGCGCTGGCGCAGCTCGTCCATGCGGGCGACATCGCGCAGGATGAGCGTGCGGCGCTCGACCTCCAGGGCCTCGGCGCGGTGGTCCAGCTGCAGCAGCACCTGGCCGCGGCGCACCCGATCGCCTTCGCGCACCAGGACGCGGTCGATCTTGCCCGTCACCGTGAGGCTGAGCTTGACCTCGCTCAGCGCCTGCGTGTAGCCGATCGCGGTGGCGACCGGGGCCGAGGCGGTCTGCGCCGGGCTCCAGGATGCGGCCCCGCCCAGCGCAAGGGCCAGCAGGCCCAGGCGCCATGCCCGGCGCGGACCGGCACCCGCGCGCGGTCCCTGGGGGTACTGCCGGGCGGTCATGGCTGGAAGCGGTCGAGCAGCGTGCCCTGGGCCGCGTCGAGCAGCACCTGCGCCTTGGCGTGCTGCGTCTGCTGCTCCAGCATCACCAGCCGGGCGCTGCTGGAGCGCTCCTCGCTCACCAGCACGTCGCGCATCGCGACGCGGCCTTCGAGCATGCGCTGGCGGTCCAGCTCCAGCAGCCGCTGCTCGCGCGCGGCCACCTCGCCGGCGAACTGCCAGCGCTGCAGCGCGCTGCCGATCAGGCCGATGCTGGTGTCGATGTCGTTGGCGATGGACGCTTCCAGCATGTCCACGGCCTGGCGCGCATCGTCACGCCTCGTCAGTGCCGCGCGCAGGTCCGCCTGGCCCTGTTCGTTCTCGCCCAACGGGAAGGCCATCTGCAGCCCGATCGACCAGGTGGGGTAGTCCTTCATGCGCTGGTAGCTCAGCGACTGCGAGCGGTCCACGGACAAGCCGTTGACGCCGGCGCTCATCAGCAGGTCCACGCGCGGCGCCAGCTGGTTGCGTGCGTAGCCGATCTGCAGTTCCTCGCGCTCCAGCGCCAGGCGCTTGGCCTTGAGATCCGGCCGGCCCTCGCGCGCATGCTCGATGCTCTGGAGCACCGACGGCAGCTCGGCACGCATCCCGGGCAGCGGATCGGTCGCCCGCCACGGCTGCGGCTGGTCCAGCACCCGGGAGCCCACCAGGGTGCGCAGCCGGTTCATGCGGTCCAGCCGCTGCTGCTCGGCTTCGGACAGCGACGAGCGGTAGCGGCTGAGCGAGCTCTCGACCTCCCAGGTGTCGGACTCCGGGGCGCGGCCCTGGCGCACCCGGGCCTGCGCCTCGGCCAGCATGCGCTGGCCCATCTGGATGCGCTCCTGGGCGATCGCCACGCGCTGCTGGGCAAAGGCCAGGTCCAGGTAGGCCAGGCAGGCCTCGGCCACCACGCTGGACTCGGTGTCCAGGCTGTTGAGGGCCGCCGCCTGCGCGTCGAGCTCGGCCACGCGCACCCGCGCCAGCGTGACGTCGCGGCCGAAGTCGCGCGCCAGCGGCTGCGTCAGCGTGACGCCGTAGAAGGCGCGGTGGTCGTAGAGATCGTTCTGGCGCAGTGCGCGCGTGACATTGGTGATGAAGTCCGACAGCGTGGCCTTGGCCTCGACCTTGGCACCCGTCTCCGTCAGCTTGCTCAAGCCCACCGAGTAGTCCTGGCCACGGCGGTCATAGATGCCGGCGACCTGGTTGCTCACTTGGTAGCGCGAGAGGTCCTCTTCCGGCGTGGTGCGCTGCAGCTGGCGCCCGTTCGAGAACGCGACGTTGACGTTGGGCTGGAAGGCCCCGCGCGCCTTGCCCACGGCGGCCTCGGCAATGGCGTGCTCGTTGGCCCGCGACTGGATCGAGCGGTTGCCCGCGCGCAGGGCTTGCACCATCTGCCGCAGCGACATGCCAAGCTCAGCCGGCGCCGCCACGGCAGGCTCCGCTACCGGGCTCTGGGGCTGGGCCGTGCTCGACAGCGGCCAGGTGCCGCACAGCAGCACGGCGGCGCCACACACCGCCTTCGAGACCGAGTGTCCAAGCAGTGTGCGGGAGAGGGTGGCCGGGGCGGGAGGGGAATTCCGGAACATGACAACCTTTGGAACAACACCAGCGCACTGAGTAAGGGACACCGACAAGCGACGCGCACCGCGCCGGCGACGGGCAGGCGCAGCAGCAGCTTGTACATATCAACAACAATGATAAATGCGGTTACAAACGCCACATCGACCTGTTCAGTGCCTGCGTCGGATCCGCACACGGGTTGCGTGACAAGTTCACGTGCCGCGACTCCACGGGCCGACGACGAGAGTGCCGTGCGCGGGCACAACGGCGCAGAGCGGCCCCAGTCGGCAACCCGGAGCCCGGGCCCTTCCTTTGCCGACATCCAGGCACCGCGCAAGACCCCTCATCGCCGAGGAAAGGAGCCGTCGTGAGACCGGCCTTCATGTTCGCCACCGGCATCGAGAACTCATGCCCGACCACCGATGGTGGCCGCACGCGGCGGGACGAGATGGACGCCTGTGGCCACTACGCGCGCTGGAAGGACGACTTCGACCGCGTGCAGGAGCTCGGCCTGTGGTTCCTGCGCTATGGGCCGCCCATCCACCGCACCTGGCTCGGTGCCGGGCTCTACGACTGGTCCTTCGCCGACACCACCTTCGCCGACCTGGCGGCGCGCGACATCGTGCCCATCGCGGACCTGTGCCACTTCGGCGTGCCGGACTGGATCGGCAACTTCCAGAACCGCGATTTCCCGGGGCTGTTCGCGGACTACGCCGCCGCGTTCGCCCGTCGCTTCCCGTGGGTGCAGCTCTACACGCCGGTCAACGAGATGTTCATCTGCGCCTTGTTCTCCGCCTCCTACGGCTGGTGGAACGAGCAGCTGCGCAGCGACCGCGCCTTCGTCACGGCGCTCAAGCACATCGTCAAGGCCAACGTGGTGGCGATGCGCGCCATCCTCGACGTGCGCCCCGACGCCCTCTTCAACCAGAGCGAATCGTCGGAGTACTTCCATGCCGACAACCCGCGGGCCATCGGCCCGGCCGAAGTGCTCAACGCCCGGCGCTTCCTGTCGCTGGACCTCAACTACGGCCGGCGCGTGGACTCGCAGATGTACGAGTACCTGCTGGACAACGGCATGACGCGCGAGGAGTACCACTTCTTCCTGGGCCAGCGCCTCAAGCACCACTGCATCATGGGCAACGACTACTACGTCACCAACGAGCACCGCGTGTGGGAGGACGGCCGCACCGCCGCGGCCGGAGAGGTGTTCGGCTACGACGAGCTCACGTGGCAGTACTACGACCGCTACCGGCTGCCGGTCATGCACACCGAGACCAACCTCGCCCAGGGCCCCAGCGGCGACGAGGCGGTGTACTGGCTGTGGAAGGAGTGGGCCAACGTGCTGCGCCTGCGCAACGACGGCGTGCCCATCCTGGGCTTCACCTGGTATTCGCTCACCGACCAGGTGGACTGGGACACGGCGCTGCGCGAGGCCAACGGCCGCGTCAACCCGCTGGGGCTGTACGACCTCGATCGCAAGATCCGGCCCGTGGGCCAGGCCTACCAGAAGCTCATCGCCGACTGGCGAGACGTGCTGCCGACACAGAGCGTGTGCCTGCAAGTGCCCGTGGTGCGGCCGCGGCGCTACGCGCAGTCCTGGGCCGCGGCCGGACCGGAGCGCACGCCCACCGAGCCGCACGACGTGCAAGGAGGTTGAACATGCGCTTCCAGGACAAGGTGGCCATCGTCACCGGCGCGGCCAGCGGCATCGGCCTGGCCGTGGCCCGGCGCCTGGGCCAGGAAGGCGCGCGCGTGCTGGTCGCCGACCTGGATGCCGGCAAGGCCGGGGCGGCCGTGCAGCAGCTGCGCGGCGACGGCGTGCCCGACGCCCTGGCCCAGGCCTGCGACGTGGCGCAGGAAGAGCAGGTCGCCGCCGCCGTGCAGGCGCGCTGCAGCGCTGGGGACGGCTGGACGTGGTGGTGAACAACGCCGGGCTGATGGTGTTCAAGCCGCTGCAGGAGCACACGGCCGACGACTGGATGCGCGTGCTGCGCGTGGACCTGATGGGAGCCTTCTTTTTCACGCGGCAGGCCTTCGCCCACATGCGCCCGGGCGGCGCGATCGTCAACGTCTCCAGCATCCATGCCGAGGAGACCACGCCGCTGGTGGCTTCCTACGCGGCGGCCAAGGCGGCGCTGCTGTCGCTCACGCGCTCGACGTCCATCGAGGGCAAGGCCAAGGGCATCCGGGCCAACGCCATCCTGCCCGGCGCCGTGGATACGCCGATGCTGTGGGCCAATCCGAACCTGAAGTCGGGCATCGAAACCGTCAGCCTGGCCGACGTCGGGCGCCCGCAGGACATCGCCGCCGCCGTGGCCTTCCTCGCTTCCGACGAGGCGGCCTTCGTGCAGGGCGCGGCGCTGCGCGTGGACGGCGGGCGACTGGACCGGCTATAGCCGGGCCAGCAGCAGCGCCGGATCTACAGGTTTGACAAAGTGCTCATCGAAGCCTGCCTCGCGCGAGGCGCTGCGGTCGCGCTCCTGTCCGTAGCCGGTGAGGGCGTAGAGCCTGCAGCTCGCCAGTTCCGGCCTTAGACGCAGCCGCCTGGCGAGCTCGTGGCCCGACATGTCGGGCAGCCCAATGTCCAGGATGCACACCTGGGGCGGCGGCTCGATGCCGTGGTCCAGCAACTCGCCCGCGGAGCCGAACACCGACACCTCGTGTCCGTGGGTTTGCAGCAGCGCCGCCAGCGTCTGCGCAGCATCGGCGTTGTCGTCCACCAAGGCGATGCGCAAGCCCGCAGCCGAGCTTGCACGGCGGGGCGTATCAGCTGGCGCCACAGAGGCTTGGGGCGGCTCGGCCGCCGGCAACTCCAGCAAGAACGTGCTGCCCAGGCCGCGGCCCGGGCTTTGTGCGCTGATGCGCCCGCCATGCATTTCAGCGAGCGCCCTGACCAGCGGCAGGCCGAGGCCCAGGCCGCCCTGGGACCGGTCGAGGGTGCGATCAGCTTGAGTGAAGAGGTCGAAGATGTGCGGCTGCAGCGCGGCATCGATCCCGTCGCCATTGTCGCGGACCTGCACCTGCACGCGGCCGCCATCGCGCGCGTGGGCATCGAGCCAGATGCGTCCGCCGGCGGGCGTGTACTTGGCGGCGTTGTGAAGCAAGTTGGCCACCATCTGGATGCAGCGCGTGCGATCCGCCCTCACCCACAGCGGCCCGGCGCCCAGCTCGATGGTCAGGGCATGGCGGCGGGCCTCGATGACCGGGCGGACCTGCTCCACGGAAGCGCGCAGCGCCTCCTGCACCTCGAACGTTTCCAGATGCAGGTGCACCAGGCCGCGCGTGACGCGGGAGACATCCAGCAGGTCGTTGACAAGATCGGTCAGGTGCCCCACCTGCCGCGAAATGATGGCGCTGACCTTGACCACCCGCTGCGGGTCGCTGAGGCCGCCTTGCAGCAGCTGTGCCGCGGAGGTGATCGGTGCCAAGGGGTTGCGCAGCTCGTGGGCAAGCATGGCCAGGAACTCATCCTTGCGCCGGTCGGCCTGGCGCAGCGACTCCTCGCTTCTTTGCAACGCTTCCTGCGCAAGCTTGGACTCGTGGATGTCGGTGCAGGTCCCCATCCAGCGGATGATGCGGCCGCTGTCGTCGCGCACCGGCAGCGCCCGTCCCAGCACCCAGCGGTACTGGCCCGAGCGGTGGCGCAGCCGGTAGTCCACCTCGTAGGGTTCCCCGGTGGCCAGGCTGTGGCGCCAGCATTCCCACGCATGGGAGCGGTCCTCGGGGTGGAACATCTCCGCCCAACCCTCGCCATTGGTCGATCCCTCAGGCACGCCGGTGAACTCGTACCACTGGCGGTTGAAGTAATCATGGAAGCCGTCGGGCCGCGTGGACCAGATCATCTGCGGCATGGCATCCGTGATGGTGCGCAGCTTGGCCTCGCTCGCGCGCAACCCGGACTCGGCGCGCACGCGGTCGGTGATGTCTATCTGCGCAACCACGGCGCCCACGATGCCGCCATCCGGGTCGCATACGGGGCTGGCCCTCAGCAGCACGGCCTTGCGCGTGCCCGGCGCGCCAAAAGGCTCGATCTCGATGAGGTCGCCTTGCACTTCTTCACCGGCCAGGGCCCGCGCCAGGCCCCATTCGTGCGGCTGGATACGCTGGCCGTGCCGCGCACTGCCGTCGGCCCACCAGCCGGTCCATGCCTGGTACTCGCCGACATTGCCTGCCACCGGATGGTTGCCCCACAAGGCGCGGTTGGCAGCGTTGACCAGCACGAGCGCGCCGCTGGTGTCGGCGTAGCTGATGCCCGCTGGCACGGCCTGCAGCAGCGCTTCCAACCGGGCTCGTTCAGTCTCGGCTGCCAGCGCCATGCGCAGTGCCCGCTGGGTGGCGGCCTTGACCGTGGCTTGCGCTTCAGCCACGGCCGTCCTGCGCTCGGTGACGTCGCGCACCGAGCTGAGCAGCCGGGGCGGGGACCCATCGCGGTTGCAATAGAAGTTGCAGTGGGTGCTGAGCCAGTGCACGGACCCGTCGGGCCAGGTCACGCGAAAGGTCTGCGCCAGCGGAGTCGAATGCGCCAGCGCTTGCTCCAACGCGGCTCGCACGCTCGCCCGGTCCTGCGGGTGAACATGGTCAAGAAAGATCTCGATCCCCCACTTGGCCACGGGATCGTTGTAGCCGAAGCACCGGTCGTAGGCCGGTGAGGTGCGCGTGTGGCCAGTGGCCAGGTCCACCTCGCAGTAGCCCACTTGCGTGGCTTCAAGCAGGAACTCCAGCCGCGCCGTGGTCTGTGCCTGCTCCTCGCGGGCGCGCTGCAGCTCGCTGATGTCGCGCGACACCGCGAGCATGGCCTCCAGCCGGCCATGCTCGTCGGTCACGGGCCAGACGCTCACGTCCCACCATCTCGGCGTGCCGCGTGGGCTCACGTACGGCGCCGTGAATCGTGTGGATTGGCCCTCGCGCGCTTGCTGTATCGCGCGCTGCACCACGTCCCGGACTGGTGCAGGCCAGAGCTCAGGCCACGGACGATTCCGCAGCATCTCGAAATCGTCGATTTCCAGCGCGTCGCAGCCCTTGCGGTTGATCTGTACGAGCCGGCCGTCAAGGTCCAGCAGCTTGACGCAGTCCGGGCTGGTCTCGAACAGCAGCCGCTCCATGGTGGCCGTGTGCGTGGCAGCCAGCCTATTCATCATGCCCATCGTGTTTGCCTGCCGCAGACCGGTGCGCCCATGGGGCAGGTCAAGGCTTTGGTGGCCCTTGGAATACTGAAAGCAATCGTAGCTTTTGGGCATGCAACCCATGCAGCACGCCCTCTTCGACATCGACCTCTTGGCGGACCGTCTCGGACTTGGCTTCCCAGGGGGACAGGCAGGCCAGCAACTCCAGTTGCGCCGTGATGCGGGCTTCGCAGCGGCTGATCATGGATTCGATGCGTGCGAGCTCGTCATAGTCGGTGACGAGCGAATCCGGTTGCGGCTGCGGCACGTTCATGGGACTGTCATCCCGCCGGTTGGAACGTTGGCATGCGACAAGCGGCGCAACAGGGACCCGCGGACAGCGCGGGACCGTCGTGCTCGAGCCCACCTCTGGTCCGGCCATCTTCCCGAACACTGGCTTGTGCCGAGCCTGCGGGGTGTAAACGGCAGCCACCACGGCGGTCTTTGCCTGGGACGGCCCATTCTTGCCAGCCAGAGGCACTGGCGCAGTCCACGATGGATGCTCGGGCTTTTCATAGGTCATCCCGGGCAAACCCTGCGCCTGCATCGAGCACGCCTTGGCGTTGCCGGACCTGGGCGAGTCGCCAATCGGCAGCGGGTTTGCGGTTGAAGGCAAGCGCGCCGGCCCGGTTTCACGGTCGCGACGCAAGCACCCGGTCGATGTCATCCATGGATGCCGGCTTGGTCAGGTGGGCGTCGAAGCCGGAGTCGCTGCAGACCTGCCGGTCCTTCGGGCTGCCCCAGCCGGTGAGCGCAACCAGCCTGACTCCACGGTGCGCCGGATCCTGGCGCAACCGGGCCGCGACCTCGTGTCCGTTGAGGTCGGGCATCCCGATGTCGCAGAACACGACGTCGGGCCGCAGCGCCTGCGCCGTCTGCAGGCCCGCACTTCCGCTGTACTCGGCCCGTGCGGCATGGCCCATGGCCTGCAGGCACATACACAGTGCATCAGCCGCATCGACGTTGTCGTCGATGACCAGAATCCGCAACGCAACCGCCGGCCGCGCCCGCACGGCGCTGCTGCCGTGCGACGCGCCCTCTTCTGACTCCGGCAGCGCAAGCAGCGGCAGGCACACCAGGAAGGTACTGCCTTGGGACGCGCCGGCGCTGTGAGCGCTCACCGTGCCGCCATGCATCTCCACGAGCCGGCGCACCAGCGACAAGCCCAGGCCCAGGCCCCCCTGTGAACGGGATACCGAGTTCGGGACCTGCGTGAACATGTCGAACACGCGCGTCAGCATCTCGGGCTCAATGCCCACCCCCGTGTCAGTCACGCGCAGTTCAGCCGTGGCGGCCTGTGACTGCAGCTCCACCGTGATGCAGCCGCCATCAGGGGTGTACTTGGCGGCATTGCCGATGAGATTGCCCACCACCTGGACCAGCCGGGCGCGGTCAGCGTGGACCCAGACCGGTTGCGGCACCAACCTCGCCACCACGGCGTGGTGCGCCGCCTCGATGCCCGGCGCGCAGCTTTCCAGGGCGGCCTCCACGACCTCGCGCAAGTCCAGCGGCTGGCGCACCAGCTCGATCTTGCCGCGCGAGATGCGCGCCACGTCCAGCAGGTCGTCGATGAGCCGCACCAGCAGACCCATCTGGCGCTCCATCATCCCGAGCAGGCCGGCAAAGCGCGCGTCCGGCGACGGCAAGGCCTTGAGCACCTGCAGCCCCGTACGCAGCGGCGCCAGCGGGTTGCGCAGCTCGTGCGCGAGGGTGGCGAGAAACTCGTCCTTGCGCCGATCGCCATCGCGCAGCGCCGCCTCCACACGCTCCTGCAGCAGCAGCTGGTCGCGTATCTGGTACTGCCGTGCCCGTGCGCGCAACGCCGAGCGCACCGCGCTGAGCATGGAGCGCGCCGACACGGGACGATCCAGCAGCGTCACGTTGTTCAGCCGGCCCAGCACTTGTGCAACGGCCCATGGCGGTTGGCGATCGCGTGCCAGCACCACGACCGGCACGTCGGACCACGCCGGTTGCAGCGCCAGCACCCCCAGGAGCTCCTCCATCGCCGGGTCACA
>JAEYPG010000419.1 GCA_023410975.1 Pseudomonadota bacterium | reverse complement strand
AAGACAAGCCGATTGTGCGCTGCAGCATGATTGGGGCAATAGGAGCATCCTGTGGCTCCACCGGTCTGCAGGTTCCCTGGTGAGCCAGGGCTTTTGTCACTGCTCCATGCGAGTTTCGTCCAAGCGGTGGGCGGCTCCTGGCTGGCCTGCTGCACCGAAGCAGCGCGTACCCGGCATCTGCCTAGATGGCAGGCAGGCGCAGTTGCTCCTGTCCTGTATCGGTCTTGCGCGGGCGGCCGCGGCGCTTCGGCGCCGGCACCAGCCCCAGGTCCGCCGGCGTCAACTCGAATGCCCGCATGAGGTTTCGCACCTTCACCAGCGCCTCCAACCTGGTGCCCTCTTCCATCTCGCGCAGCTGGCTTTCGGCTGCGGCCAGCTCGGCGCGCAGCTCGGTAATGCGAGCCCGGAGAGTTTCAGGCGTGGGCTTGGCCCCTGGCTTGACCCAGCCGGTCGGGACTTCTTCGGTCATTTGTATTCGTGAATTGCATCGTTGCCCTCGGAAGGGCGGGCCCGGTCGGGGAACATGACATGCACCTTCATCGGCAGCACACGCTGGGCCTTGAACCGGCTGCTGACCCGTTTGTCTGAGCCCCTGCTGCCCTGACCCAAGAATGAGCCGACAAGGAGCCGCATTGGAGCGGATGCTGTGTAGCTCGCGCGCTGCAGCCCGCTCTTGGATCGCGGGGGCATGGTGCTGGATGCTGCGGTTTCACCTGGTGCGGTGCAGGAACGCCGGCGGGACCCTGACCGTGAGCCACACCCCGTTCTCGGCCTGGTGGAACACGAAGCCCTGCGCGTGCATGCGTGCGGCGTCCACCACGAGCACCACCGGCAACCCGTAGCGCAGCCCGACGGCGCGGGCCGTCTGTTCGTCGGCCGACAGGTGGACGTGGTGCCGCGAGCCGGGCTTGATGCCTTCGCGGCTGATCGCGGCCACAAAGCGCGAAGCCGTCCCGTGGAACAGCACGTCGGGCGGTTGCACGGGCTCAAACTGGCGGTCCACGCCGCGCGTCGAGTGACCCTGGACCGCACGGATGCGCCGGCCGTCGGCCGAAAGCTCAAAACGCTTCTTGTCGTTGGCGGCGACGACCTGCTCGACGAGCGCGCGCGAGAGCTGCCGCCCCTGCCGGGCCGCGCCGGTGATGAGGTCCTCCACGCGGCCCCAGCCCTCGGCGTCAAGCGCCAGGCCGATGGCTTCGGGCTGGTGGCGCAGCACGAAGCTCAGGAACTTGCTGGTCTGGACCAACCTGCTCACGCCGGCCCCTGGCCCGGATCGCCGGTGAGGCGCGCCAGCAGCGCTGCGACGGCCACTTTCGCCTGGCACTGCTGCCAATACGGGCTGCCGAGTGTGCAGGCGCAGCGGGTGCCTTCGCTGCCCTGGCGGTCCTCGTGGAACACCGCGGGGCCGCTCACGCCGTTGCCGATGTAGAGCGCATCCACGGAGCAGCCCAGGTCCGCCGCAATGATCTTCAGGGCAGCGGCATGCCGGGCGTTGAGCGCTTCGTTGACGGGAAACAGCCGCTTCACGGGCCTACCTCCGCTGCTGGGCAAACACGGTTCGCCGCCGGCGCGGCCGGTGCTGGAGCCCTCGCGCGGTGACGCCGACACCACTCCTGGCGCACTCTCGGGCAACCGGCATGCGCCCATATGTCTTGCGCAGGCCCCAGCTCGAAGCCGGCAACACTGGAGCATTCCGGTGCCGTGACCGCCTGCCGCGGGATCGTGACCGCTGCGTTCAGCCGGACGCGACCGGGCCCACACGCTGCAGGGCGGCACGACGCCGGCGGCCTGCACGGCGTGGCGGTATCCGCGTGGCGCGGTCAAAGAAAAAAGGGCGGCAGCGGTTGAGCTGCGCGGGACGGGAAAAGCGGCTTGGGGAAAAGAGTGGTGGTCACCCGGCCCGCTGCGTCGCCCTGGAAATCGTCGTGGTGCTGGTGGCCATGATTCCCGAGCGCCTTTGCTGGCCTGTTGCCGGCCAGGAGCGAGGCAAGGCTTGAGCCGCGACCCTCGCTGGCCACTGGCCATCGGAGGGGCGGACATGTGCGCCTCTTGACGGAGAGAAGAAAAAGGGCGGCAGCCTGAAAGCTGCGCGGGATGGGAAGTAGGGGGAGGCAAGGAGAAGCGCCCCACCCCGCTACGAATCGCCCTGGAAAACCTTGTGAGCCGGGCGGGCGGCCGTGTCAGGGCACGGCGCGACGGCGTGGCTGCGGCACGGGAGCAGCGGGCTGCTGCTGGCGCGGCGGCTGGGTGAGGCCCGCGCGCAGCCGCCCGTGCATGTCGGTGAGCGTGGCGCGCAGGTCCTCGCCCAGCACGTCGCGCAACTGCTCGCCCAGGGCATCGAGCGTGTCGGCGTCCCCCTTGTCGGCCGCGCGCTGCATCTGCTCGGCAAAGGCATCGGCGTCGAAGCCGCGGCGGGCCTGCGGCGGTGGCGCCATCGGCCGCTCGGGCGCCGGGGGGCTGACCGGTGCCGGCGTGACAGCAGCCTCGCGCCCGTCGCCTTCGGCCGCAGGTGCCGGCGCTGGTGCCGCTGGTGGCCTCGCGCGCTCGCGAAGCATCGCCTTGGCCTTGTCGGCGGCGGTTGGCACCTGGGCAGCAGCGCCAGTACCGCCCTCGCCTTGCGCGTCGTTGGCCGCCGGCGCCGCGTCCACCGGTTCGAACCAGTCGGCCACCGCACTCATCTCGTCGCGCAGGCTCACGTAGATGCGCTTCAGCCCGACAACTTGCGCCGGCTGGATCGACTCGATGCGGCGCTGGATGCGGCGCTCGATCTGCTCCTTGGTCACGCCGAACTCGCCGGCGAAGGTGTCGAGCAGCCGCTTGATTCCTTCCGGGGACGTGTCGGCCTTGGCGCGCAGCGTGGCGCTGGCCTGCTCCATCGCCATCTCGATCACGTCGCCGGGGATCTGCGCCAGGATGCACGCCCGCTTGCGCCGCGCGGCTTGGTTGGCGCAAAGCTCGTAGATGTCGCGCTCGTCCTTGAGCCGATAGCCGCCGTGCTTGGTGTCACGCCAGTGGCGCACGAAGAACTGGATGACCTCGCGGTTGTTGGTTTCATGGTCCAGGCAGAACGCTTCGATCTCGGACACGCCCACGCCGTCCGGCCCGACGTAGCGGCTGATCTCGCGCCAGCCACTGCTGAGGGCACCCCACTGCTGGGCGCAGGCTTCGGCCGCGCGGATGCTCGGCCCCACCACGTCGGTGCCGCCGCGGCTGTACTGGTACTGCGCCTTCTCGGCCAGGGTCTGCCGGGTGAAGGCATTGCGGATGCGGTCCGTGGCGCGGATCACGTCGCGCGGAAACCGCTTGGCCATCATCGCCAGCGCCATGACTTCGGCGCTCTCGCGCGTCTGCGCGGCACGGGCGCCTGCGCCATCGGCGGCGGCACGCGCGCCAGCCGGGGCGGTGTCGAACGGGTTCTGGACCACTTCAATGTCGCTCATGGCGTTCTCCTCTGCAGTCGAGAGATGCACGGGAAGGTGAGCCGCAAGCCTTCCCAAAAAGGCTCACCTGGGCGTGTCGCGGCCCGGCACAAAAAGGCTCACCTTTCAGTCCTTGAGCCGGAACTGCCGGCCGGGCTCGCCGGTGCGCAGGAACTCCCGATAAAGCGCCGGGTGCGCGGCCTCTAAGGCGGCGGCGCCGAAGCGCCGCGCCGGCCTGGTGGCCTTCCAGGTGGCCAGCGTCTGGCCGGTGGCGTCCACCAGCGTGTCGGCCTCGCCCAGGGCGCCCATGAGCCGCGCCTTCAGGGCGGCCTCGGTGGCGTCCAGTTGCTCGCGCTGCGCCTTGATGGCGTGCAGCTCGCGGGCCGCGCGCAGCGCCTCGGCGTCGGCTGTCACCTGCTCGGCGCGGCTGGCATGTCCAAAGCGCGCCAGCATGTCGTCCAGCGTGACGGGTTCGGGCGGCTCGCCGCGCTCCACCAGAGCCCAGAAGTCGGCGATGCCGTCCTCGATCCGCTCCTGCAGCTCGCGGTCGGCCTCGACCACGAACTCGTCGTAGTCGGCGCCGCCGAACAGCACCGGCACGAAGGACACCGCCTCGCCTGACAGCAGCAACTCCTGTTGGACCTGCAGGAGGTAGTGCTGCGGGATGTCGGGCGAGCCGGACTCGCCCCAGCCCTGCCGCGTGCGGGCGGTCTTGGCCTGCACGGTGAAGCGGCCGGGCACCCAGGCATCGAGGTGTGCAAGGAGCCGTCCGCGCCGCATGGTTTCGGGCGCCACCACCAGCAGATCGTCCGGGTGCGCGCGCTGGAACTCGGAGAGGATGAAGGGCTCGGCGGCCAGGCCAAAGCGCATCGCCAGGTTTTCTTCAGGTTGCGGCGCCTCGCCACGCTTGACCTGGTAGAGCTCGAACCGGGTCTGGTACGGGCTCAGGCCCAGGGCCGCGGCGCATTCCGAGGCGCCCACGCCGGTACGGCGCAGGGCCTTCTGTGCCTCGCTCAGCATCGCCCTACCCTTTCCACTCAGAACGGGCAGCCGTCCGGGCAGCCCCAAGCACCAGCCTTGGCCAGCAGCCGGAACGACCCGCGCGAATTCATGTCGCCGCACCAAGCGCTGCCGCGCTCGAACACCACGCCCACGCGCTGTGGCTCCAAGAGCGACACGCGCCCGATGCGCCCGTCCATGCCCTGCACCGTGTCGCCCAGCGCCAGCGGCTCGCCGTAGGGGTCGAAGGCCGGGCCGCTCTCCATGGCCTCGCGCTCGTCGTCGCCTTGGGCCGGGCACGTCCACGCCAGGTGCTCCGGCATGAAGCCCCAGACCAGGCCGGCTATGCCGTCCAGTTCGACTCCCACCAGCCCGAGCAAGCCGTACAGGACGTGCTCCACCACGATCCCCTCGCGGCCCAGCACCGCCTGGGCTGCGAGGGCGGGGAACGGCTCGTGGTCGTAGTGCGACAGCTCTTCGAGCGTGGCTGACACCCGCACGCGCGTACCGGGCAGGAACGTGCGGTTCTCGGCCACGGCTGCGGCCGGCATCGGGGCGCTCTCCTGGGGCGTGAGGTAGCCCGGCGTGAACGACAGCCGCCCGTCCGCGCCGGTGGCGACGGTGCCCAGCGGCGTGCTGCGGCAGGACGCCAGCGCCAGGCGCTCGCACAGATGCGGCTTGGGCGTGGCGCGGTAGGCCTCGGTGAAGCGGTTACCAGTTATGGGACCGAGTTGCCACATGGCGGGTACTCCAAGAGAGGCCGGCAAGAGGGGCCGCTGGCCAAGGCCCAAGGGACTCAGTACGAAACGAAGGGCGCGGACAGCAGCGCCACCAGCAGCCCGGCGACGAAGCCAGCCAGTTCCCAGGCGGTACGGTGGCCGTGGCCGTTGCGGCAGCGCGGCCGGGCCAAGAGGGGCTTGCGGCGATCAGGCATGGCGTACCTCCCTCTCGCGCACCGGGCAGCCGCCGCCACGCAGGCAGCGTTGCCCGTACTCGCACGGCGGGCACGCCGGGTCGTCGGCTTCCTCGGCCACGCAGGCCGCCTCGTGCTCGCGAATCAGGGCATCGACGCGCTGTTGCCCGCTGGGGTCCGTGGGCCGGTGCGCTGCGAGCCAATGGATAGCCGACTGGTGAACGGCGGCACTCACGATATGGCTCCCAGCGCACGCGCCACCGCCACATGCGCCGCTTCCACCAGCACCGCAATCCGCGCCGCCAGGGCTTCGACGTCGGACGTGGTGCTCAGGGCAGGCAGATCGGTCAGCACTTGGGCAACGACGAACAGGTCAGGCGCAGCCTTGAGCAGATGCGCGTTCGCCAGGACCGGCACCACGGCGACCAGACCGCCAGGGCTCGGCAAATTGTCGTGATGCAGGGTTCGCCCGCTGGCTCCCAGGTAGTACGGGCCGGGCTCGAACCCGA
>JAEYPG010000410.1 GCA_023410975.1 Pseudomonadota bacterium | reverse complement strand
GCGACGCCTGCCTGGCGGACGTGCGCGCCGAAGCGCAGCGCATCTGCGAGCGCCGCGGCGTGAGCCTGAAGCTGGAAGAGACCATGCGCGCGGCCGCCGCGCCCAGCGCGCCCGAGTGGCAGCGGCGTTGGGAGCAATCCGTGCAGGCGCTGGGGCTGCCGGTGTTCCGCATGCCCAGCGGCGCGGGGCACGACGCGATGAAGCTGCACGAGGCCATGCCGCAGGCGATGCTGTTCCTGCGCGGCGGCAATGCCGGCATCAGCCACAACCCGCTGGAAACCATCACCAACGACGACGCGGAGCTCTGCGTCCAGGCCTTCCAACAGTTGCTGGCGCAGCTGGCCTGAACCCCCAACGAGGACAAGAATGACTGCCCCTTACCAGCAACTCGACGCCTGGATCGACGCCCACTTCGACGAGGAAGTGCGCTTCCTGCAGGAGATGGTGCGCGTGCCCACCGACACGCCGCCGGGCAACAACGCGCCGCATGCCGAGCGCACCGCGCAACTGCTCACGGCCTTCGGCTTCGAGGCCGAGAAGCACGCCGGGCCGGCCGAAGAGGTGAAGGCCGGCGGCCTGGAGAGCATCACCAACCTCATCGTGCGCCGCCGCTACGGCGAAGGCCGGACCGTGGCGCTCAACGCCCACGGCGACGTGGTGCCGCCCGGCGAAGGCTGGACGCACGACCCCTACGGCGGCGAGATCGAGGACGGCAAGCTCTACGGCCGCGCCGCCGCCGTCAGCAAGAGCGACTTCGCCACCTTCACCTTCGCCGTGCGCGCGCTCGAGGCGCTGGGCGCACCGCTCAAGGGCGGCGTGGAGCTGCACTTCACCTACGACGAGGAGTTCGGCGGCGAGCTGGGACCGGGCTGGCTGCTGAAGAACGGCCTGACCCAGCCCGACCTCGTCATGGCCGCCGGCTTCAGCTACCAGGTCGTTACCGCGCACAACGGCTGCCTGCAGATGGAAGTGACGGTGCACGGCAAGATGGCGCACGCCGCCATTCCGGACACCGGCGTGGACGCGCTGCAGGGCGCCGTGCGCGTCCTCAACGATCTCTACACACAGAACCTGCTCTACAAGCAGGTCAGCTCCAAGGTGCCGGGCATCAAGCATCCGTACCTCAACGTGGGCCGCATCGAGGGCGGCACCAACACCAACGTGGTGCCGGGCAAGGTGTCGTTCAAGCTGGACCGCCGCATGATTCCCGAGGAGGATCCGGTGCAGGTCGAGGCCGACATCCGCCGCGTGATCAACGAAGCGGCCGCCGCCTGCCCGGGCATCCAGGTCGAGGTCAAGCGCCTCCTGCTGGCGCGCTCCATGCAACCCCTGCCCGGCAACGAGCCGCTGGTGCGTGCGCTGCAGCAGCACGGCCGCGCCGTGTTCGGCGAGGAGATTCCGACCTCCGGCACCCCGCTCTACACCGACGTGCGCCTCTACTGCGAGCGCGGCATCCCGGCCGTGATCTACGGCGCCGGCCCGCGCACCGTGCTGGAAAGCCACGCCAAGCGCAACGACGAGCGCGTGGAGCTGGAAGACCTGCGCCGCGCCACCAAGGTGGTGGCGCGGGCGCTGTTCGACCTGCTGCACTGAAGGACCGGCGGCCTGGGGGCTGCCTGTCTTCGGCCTTGAACGTCCAGAGGCATCCGCCATGTCCGCCCAGCACTCCTTCGCCGCCCCGGAGCCGGGCAGGCTGCCCTGCTCCGCTTGTCGCCTGCGGGCGCTGTGCCTCCCGGCCAAGCTGTCGAACTACGAGCTTTCACAACTCGACGCCCTGGTGAATGCACAACGTCCGGTTGCCCGGGGGCAAAGCCTCTTCCAGGCCGGCGACCGCTTCGACTCCCTCTACGCGGTACGCACCGGCTTCTTCAAGACCTGCGCCACGGCCGAGGACGGACGCGAGCAGGTCACGGGCTTCCAGATGCCGGGCGATCTGCTGGGGCTGGCCGCCCTCGATGCCGGGCGGCATGCGGTGGATGCCGTGGCCCTGGAGGACGCCCAGGTCTGCGTGATTCCCTTCGAATCCCTGGAAGCTTCGTCGCCCGGGGCCCATGTGCTGCAGCGCCAGCTGCTGAAGGCCATGAGCCGCCTGATCGTGCGCGACCACGGCGTGATGCTCCTGCTGGGCAGCATGCGTGCCGGTCAGCGTCTTGCGGCCTTCCTGCTCAATCTGGCGCAGCGCCTGCAGGCGCTGGGCTACTCGGGCTCCGCCCTCGTGCTGCGCATGACGCGTGAGGAGATCGGGAGCTATTTGGGCATGAAGGAAGAGACGGTCAGCCGCACGTTCTCCAGCTTGCAGGAGGAAGGCCTGCTCGAAATCAGGCACCGCGAGATCCGCATCCCGGACCTTGCCAAGCTCCGGAAGCGGGGCAGCAGCGACGCGGGCTGATGGCGGCGCGGCCGTGCCCGCTGAAATCCTTGCTGATTCCCTGCGCCAGACTTGCCGTCCCGCCATCGAACCGCGTTTGCCGTGGGCCATCCGAAGGGCGGCGGCCACCCGGCATGGCGGCGATGCATGCGCTTTCCCGGTGGTCTGGGGCATGCATGATCCAGATCAAAACGCGGCCAATGCGATCGGTGATTTCCCCATCGGCCGTTAAACCCGGCCGTGCGCCGGCCGATGCAGCGCTGGAAGCCGTCTGACAGGCCAGCTGGGGGCTGGCCTGCAGGCAAGAGCCACCGGAGATACCTCATATGGTCAGTAAATCGATGAAGCTCGGCACGAAGCTGGGCATGGCTTTCATGGCGCTGTTCCTGCTCACCCTCACCGTGGGCGGATTCGGGCTGCTCCAGCTCTCCAACGTGAACGTGCGCACGCAGGAAATCTCGGACGCGTGGCTGCCCAGCATCAAGATGCTGGGCGAGATCCGCACGGCCGCCAACCAGTTGCGCCGCCAGGAGGCCGATCACACGATGTCCGCGGATGCCGCGGAAATGAGCGTGATCGAACAACGCATGGCCGACGGCAAGGCTGCGCTGGCGCACAAGGAAAAAGCCTACGAGCCGCTGATCTCCTCGTCCGCCGAGCAAGCGGCCTACGACGAGTACAAGAAGCACCGCGACGCCTACCTGTCCATCCAGGCCAAGCTGCTCGACCTGTCTCGCAGCGGCGACAGGAACATCGAGCAGGCCAAGGCGCTGTTCCGGGGCGACTCGCGCACGGCCTTCAACGCCATGGCGGCGGAACTGGGCAAGCTTGTGGACATCAACGACCAGGGTTCGTCGCAGGCGGCCATTGCCGCGCACCGGACCTACGAATCGGCGCGGCTGTGGGTCTTGGCGCTGCTGGCCGTCTCCGCCGTGTCGTCCTTCGGACTGGCAGTGGTGATCGTGCGCAGTGTCACCAGCGAGATCGGCGGCGAGCCCGCGGATGCTGCCGCGCTGGCACGACGCGTGGCCGAAGGCGACCTGAGCGTCTCCATCGCGCTGCGCCCCGGGGACGACACCAGCCTGCTGGCTGCGCTCAAGCGCATGCAGGACGGCCTCACGTCGATCGTCACCGGGGTACGCGCCAACGCCCAGGCCCTGGCCTCGGCTTCGGCGCAGATCGCCCAGGGCGACCAGGAGCTCTCCAGCCGCACCGAGCAGGAAGCATCGGCCCTGGAGGAAACCGCCGCCGCGATGGAGCAACTCGCCGCCACGGTGAAGCAGAACGCCGACAACGCGGTGCAGGGCAACCGCTTGGCGCTGGACGCATCCAAGGTCGCGTCTCAGGGCGGCACCGTAGTGAACCAGGTCGTGGAGACCATGCGCGACATCAACACAAGCTCGCAGAAGATCGCGGAGATCATCGGCGTCATCGACGGCATCGCCTTCCAGACCAACATCCTGGCGCTCAACGCTGCGGTGGAGGCCGCCCGCGCGGGCGAGCAGGGCCGCGGCTTCGCCGTCGTGGCTGGCGAGGTGCGCGCGCTGGCACAGCGCAGCGCGGGCGCGGCACACGAGATCAAGGCGCTCATCAACTCCAGCGTCGAGCGCGTCGGCCAGGGCGCCGAGCTGGCGGACCGGGCCGGCGCCACGATGCGCGACGTGGTGAGCTCGATCCAGCGGGTGACGCACATCATGGGCGAGATCAGCACCGCCAGCTCCGAGCAGAGCAACGGCGTGGCCCAGGTCGGCGAGGCCGTATCGCAGATGGACAAGACCACCCAGCAGAACGCGGCGCTGGTCGAAGAGATAGCCGCCGCCGCGGAAAGCCTGACGAAACAGGCACAGCAACTGGTCCATACCGTTGCCGTCTTCAAGGTGGCGCACTCGGATGCGCCGGCCGCCTCCTTGGCGGCCCAGCCCCAGAGCCACCACAGCTGGAGTCACGCCACGCCCCGCCCCGCGTCCCCGGTGAAGAAGCCTGCCCTCAAGGCGGCCGCATCCCGCCCGGCGGAAGCCCACACGCCCTCGGCGCACACGGCTCCCGGGGCGCATGCCGACAAGGAGGACTGGACGTCGTTCTGACGGCGTTCAGCTCAACAGCGCCTTCACCAGGTCGAGTTGCCGGTCCGGCGCGCTGCCGTCGAGCCGCAGGTTGGCTTCCACGCGCGAGAGGTGCTCGTTCATGCAGGCCACGGCCGCGCCGGCATCGCCGCTGCGGCAGGCCTTGAGCAGGTCCTGGTGTTCGTCCGATGAGCAGTGGGGATCGTTGGTGGACTGGTAGAGCATCGCGATGAGCGAGCTGCGGGCCACCATCTCGCGCACCAGCTCGGCCAGCGTGGCGTTGCCCGCGCACTCGGCCAGCACCACGTGGAAGTCGCCCAGCAGCTTCTCGCGCGCGCTGCCGCTGGTGGTGGGCGGCTCCAGGGTGCTGCGCTCGATCTTGATGTGCTGCTCCAGCAGCGCGAAGTCGCGCGGCTTGGCCTGTGCCACGAACAGCCGCACCACCTCGGCTTCCAGCACGCGGCGCACCGCGAACACTTCGCGCGCTTCCTGCACGCTGGGCTTGCTCACGAAGGCGCCCTTGTCGGGAACGATCTGGATCAGCTTGTCGCGGGAGAGCGTGAGCAGCGCGGCGCGGATCTTGGTGCGGCTCACGCCGTAGACCCGCCCCAGCGCCTCTTCGCGCAAACGGGTGCCGGGCGGCAGCCGCTTGTCGACGATGGCCGCGGCGAGGTCGCGGGCGATCTCGTCGGCGCTGGCGCCGCGGCTCTCGGTCAGGTCTTCTTCGGTGGCGGGGGCTGCCACTGGGTCGGGATCGGGGCGCTTGCTGCGGGGCATGGCTCGATTCTAGGCAAGCGCCCTTCCCTCGCTTCAGGCCGCTCGCAACTCGGCCGGCTGCAAACTGAAGTCCTTGAGCAGGCCGAGCATGGGCTTGGCTGGCGGGCGGGCCAGCTCGCCTCGCTTGCCGGTGCGCAGGCCGAGCACCGCCAGCGACTCCACCAGCTGCGTGGCCGCGGCCACGCCGTCGACCACCGGCACGCCCAGGCTCTCGGAGATGTCGCGGCACAGGTCCGTCATGCCGGCGCAGCCCAGCACGATCACGTCTGAGCCGTCCTCGTCCAGCGCCCGCCGGCACTCGTCGAGGATGCGCTTGCGCGCGTCGGAGCCGGGCTGCTCCAGCTCCAGCACCGGCAGCTCGCAGGCGCGCACGTTGGCGCAGAAGCGCTTCATGCCGTAGCGCTCGGCCAGGTGCCAGGCGATGCCGCTGGTGCGCGCCAGCGTCGTCACCACGCTGAAGGAGCTGCCCACGAGGCTGGCCATGTGCATCGCCGCCTCGGCGATGCCGACCACCGGCGCGCGGGCCAGCTCGCGGGCGGCCTGCAGGCCCGGGTCGCCGAAGCAGGCGATGACGTAGCCGTCCATGCCGGCGCGCTCGCCCGCCGCGATCTCCTGCAGCAGGCCCGGCACGGCCAGCGCCTCGTCGTAATGGCTCTCGATGGACACGGGTCCCATGGCGGGGCTCACCGCCACGATCTCGGTGCCGGGCCGGGCCACCGCGCGCGCGCACTGGCCGATCTTGGCCGTCATGCTGGCGGTGGTGTTGGGGTTGATGATCTTGATCTTCATGGCTTGAGGAAAGGAAAGGTCAGCGCTGCTTGGCGTTGAGGAGGGCATAGAAGACGTAGCCCAGCGCGGTGCCGATGAACCAAGCGTAGTTGGCCGCGCCGCGCCAGGAGGGGATGAGCACGCACAGCATCGGGATCAGCGCCGCAGGCACCAGGGCGGCAATGGCCTTGCGGTTGTAGCCGCCGTCGAACCAATAGCGGCCGGACGGGCTGAGCGTGTAGAGGTCGTCGACCTTCACGTCCTGCTTCTTCACCAGGTAGTAGTCGGCGATCAGGATCCCGAACAGCGGGCCGATGAAGGAGCCCAGGATGTCCAGCGTGTAGTGAATGACCTCGGGGTTGTTGTAGAGGTTCCAGGGCGTGATGAACACCGAGCCCACCGCGGCGATCATCCCGCCGGTGCGCCAGCTGATCTTCTGCGGGTTGACGTTGGAGAAGTCGAAGGCCGGCGAGACGAAGTTGGCGACGATGTTGATGCCGATGGTGGCGACCATGAAGGTCAGCGCGCCCAGCACGACGGCGGTGGTGCTATCGATCTTGCTGACGGTGTGCACGGGGTCCGTGATCAGCTCGCCGAACACCGGCAGCGTGGCGGCGGTCGTGACCACGGTCAGCAGCGAGAAGAACACGAAGTTGACCGGCAGGCCCCAGAAGTTGCCCTTCCTCACCGCGTCGAAGCTCTTGCCGTAGCGGGAGAAGTCGCCAAAGTTGAGCATCGGGCCGCTGAAGTAGCTCACCACCAGCGCGATGGCCGAGAGCATCACCGGCAGCGCGTCCCAGCCTTCGAACTTCACGCCGCCAAGGTTCATGTTGATGTTGTCCCAGCCGGCCTTCCACACCAGCCAGCCGCACAGCACCGCCATCACGACGTAGACCGCCGGACCGGCCCAGTCGATGAACTTGCGGATCGACTCCATGCCGTGCCAGAACACGAAGGCCTGCAGCGTCCACATCACCATGAACGCGACCCAGCCCAGCGTGGACAGGCCGACGAAGCCGTGCTGCGCCACGTCGGCGTAGGGCGCCAGCTCCGGATAGAAGTGCAGCGCCAGCACCATGAAGGCCGCCGAGGCCAGGTAGGTCTGGATGCCGTACCAGGCCACCGCGATGAGGCCGCGGATGATGGCCGGGATGTTGGCGCCCAGCACGCCGAAGGAGGCGCGGCAGATCACCGGGTAGGGCGTGCCGGTGACCTGGCTGGGCTTGGCCACCAGGTTGCAGAAGAACTGCACGATGCAGATGCCCACCAGCAGTGCCACCAGCACCTGCCAGCTCGACAGTCCCAGCGCGAACAGGCTGCCGGCGGTGATGTAGCCGCCCACGCTGTGCACGTCCGACATCCAGAACGCGAAGATGTTGTATTGGCCCCAGGACTGCCTCTTGAGCGGGGCCAGGTCCTCGTTGGTCAGGCGAGGGTCGTAGCCCGGCTTGATCAGGGCGTTGGACGCCTCGTGGCCATGGGCAGGCGCGGCACCGGTGCCCGCAGCCAGGTCAGTAACGACAGTGCTCATGCTTTCTCCATTGGTGGGTCGTGCACGTCTCGCGACGCTTCCAGGGTCCACGGGTTCGGCCCGTGCCGGGCCTTCCCGTTTTTCGTG
Organism: Pseudomonadota bacterium; assembly: GCA_023410975.1. Classification (GTDB taxonomy): domain Bacteria; phylum Pseudomonadota; class Gammaproteobacteria; order Burkholderiales; family Burkholderiaceae_C; genus Azohydromonas. The sequence goes on along the minus strand of JAEYPG010000410.1, from coordinate 1,395 downwards.
TCCTTGTTTTGTATACAAAGATAGTGCACGTTCCGCATGGCGTCACGTCCCACGGTGGAGGTGTTTTCCCTGATGGCAGGCGCGGAAGCGCTGCCGCGGCCTGCTTGGCGCCGCCCTTCAACGGCTGCTTCGCCCCCGCGCCCAGGGGGTACGGGGCCGGAAGCCGCGGTGGCGCAGCGCGCCCCAAAAGCAAAAACGGCGCGGCAATGGACCGCGGCTCGAGGCCGCAGGCCATTGCCGCGCCGTGAAGGCGTGGCGGTTCGCGCGGTGCGCGGCTACAGGATCAGCAGCGCACGGAAGTCGTTGACGTTGGTGAAGGTGGGACCGGGGCTCACCAGGTCCTCCAGCGCGGCAAAGAAGCTGTAGGCATCGTTGCGGTCGAGGAAGGCACGGGCATCCAGGCTCGCCGCGCGGGCGCGCGCCAGCGTGTCGGGCGTGACGATGGCGCCGGCGTTGTCCTCCACGCCGTCGATGCCGTCGGTGTCGGCCGCCAGCACCCACACCCGCTCCTGCGCCTGCAGCGCGAGGGCGCAGCCCAGCAGGAACTCGGTGGCCCGCCCTCCCCGTCCGCCCTTGGCCTTGACGGTCACGGTGGTCTCGCCGCCGGACAGGATCACGCACGGCTTGGCGAACGGCTCACCGCGCCGCGCCACCGCGCGCGCCAGCGCCGCGTGCACCTTGCCCACCTCGCGGCTCTCGCCCTCGATCTCGTCGGACAGGATGTGCGCCTCGACGCCCTGCGCGCGCGCCAGCTGCGCGGCGGCCTCCAGGCTTTGCTGCGGCGTGGCGATGAGGTGCAGCGCATGCCCGTCGAAGCAGGGATCGCCCGGCGCCGGCGTTTCGAAGGCGCCGCTCTCCAGCCCCGCGCGCGCGGCCGGCGGCAGCTCGATGCCGTAGCGCGCGAGGATCGCCAGCGCGTCGGCGCAGCTGGTGGCATCCGGCACGGTGGGGCCGCTGGCGATGACGGCCGGGTCGTCGCCGGGCACGTCGGAGATCGCCAGCGTCAGCACCCGCGCCGGCGCGCACATCGCCGCCAGCCGCCCGCCCTTGACGGCGGAAAGGTGCTTTCGCACGCAGTTCATCTCGTCGATCGAGGCGCCGCTGCGCAGCAGCGAGCGGTTGACCGCCTGCTTGTCCTGCAGCGACAGGCCCTCGGCCGGCAGGCTCAGCAGCGCGGAACCGCCGCCGGAGACCAGGAACAGCACCAGGGCGTCGGCCGTCAGCCCGCGCGTGAGCTCGACGATGCGCCGCGTCGCCTGCAGCCCGGCCTCGTCCGGCACCGGGTGCGCCGCCTCGACCACCTCGATGCGGCCGGGCCGCGCCGCGTAGGCGGGCGGCACGTGGCCGTAGCGGGTGACCACCAGGCCGGACAGCGGCGCATCGGCTGGCCACAGC
>JAEYPG010000398.1 GCA_023410975.1 Pseudomonadota bacterium | reverse complement strand
GTGGAGCGGCTGGCGGCCACGCGGGCGCCGGTGCTGCGGCCGGCAGTGGGTGCCGGGCCCGTGGGCGAAGCGGGCAGCGCAAGGGTTCTGCCCTGAGGCCGGGGCGGCAGGCCGGTCTTCGCGTGCTTCTCAGCGCCCCTCCACCAGGGCCTTCCACCCCGCCGGATCGCTGCGGCGCAGTTCCTCCAGCTCGGCGCGCAGCCGCTGCATGCGTTGCGCGCAGCTTTCCTGCTTGAGCTGGGCGACCTCGCGCGCCAGCGCCTGGAAGGCCCGCACCGCCTGATGGTCGTGGGTCTGGGGCAGGGCATCGACCACGGCCTGCATCGCGTCCATGAGCCGGCCGATCTGGCGTCCGTAGCTGATGCGGCTGAGCACCGCTTGCTCCACCTCGGGCGCCGAGGAGTTGGCGTGGTTGACGATCAGGTTGCCGAAGCTCCAGCCCGGGTTGACAGGCTGCCACAGCTGGTTGGGAGCGAGCTGCAGCCAGCGGCCGTCGGGCGAGGGCGGCCAGCGCAGCGACCAGGTCCAGCCGTCGGCAGGGGCCGGGGCGGTGTCCTTGCTCATGGGGTCCTCCTGCGAAGATGTTCGGGAATGGCGGGCCAGCATAGGTTCCCGGCCCGGGGATTGCCCACGCGTGGCGCCGGCCGTGAAGGAGGCAACGCGATGGACCTGTGGGCGCTGATCGAAACCCATGGCTACTGGATGCTGGCCCTGGGCTGCCTGCTCGAAGGCGAGACCATGCTGGTGCTGGCCGGCTTCGCCGCGCACGAGGGGCACCTGAGCCCCGCCGGCGTGCTGGCGGTGGCTACCGTGATGGCGATGGCGGGCGACCAGATCTACTTCTGGAGTGGCCGCTGGCGCGGGCCGCAGCTGCTGGCGCGCCATCCCAAGCTGGCCGCCAAGGCCGCGCGGGTGCACGGGCTGCTCGACCGCTGGCATGCACCGCTGATCATCGGGCTGCGCTTCGCCTACGGGCTGCGCATCGCGGGGCCGATCTTCATCGGCGCGTCGCCGCTGGCGGCGTGGCGCTTCGCGGTCTTCAACGGCATCGGTGCCGTGATCTGGGCGGTGGTGGTGGGCGGCATCGGCTGGGCCTTCGGCGCGGCGGCGCAGGCGCTGCTGGGTGAGCTGCAGCGCTACCAGATGGGCCTGATGGGCGCGCTGCTCGGGGCAGCGCTGCTGGTGTGGATGTGGCGGTGGCTGCGGCGGCGTGAGCGCTGAAGCCGAGGCCGGGCGCCGTCCCGGCTCGTGTCCAATCGCGGCTTCCACACACGGGAGGACGAACGTTGGGACAAGCCGTGATGGTGCTGGGCACCACCAGCGGGGCGGGCAAGAGCTGGCTCGCCACCGCGCTGTGCCGCTGGTATGCGCGCCGAGGGCTGAAGGTCGCGCCCTTCAAGGCACAGAACATGAGCAACAACGCCCGCGTGGTGCCGGGGCCGGGCGGCGGCGTGGGCGAGATCGGCAGCGCGCAGTACTTCCAGGCCCTGGCGTCGGGCGTGGTGCCCGACGTGCGCATGAATCCCGTGCTGTTGAAGCCCGAGCGCGACACCGCCAGCCAGGTGATCGTGCTGGGCCAGGTGCGGCCGGACCTGATGGCCGTGCCCTGGCGCTCGCGCAGCGAGCAGCTGTGGCCGCCGGCGCGCCAGGCGCTGCGCGAGCTGCTGGACAGCCACGACGTGGTGGTGATCGAGGGCGCGGGCTCGCCGGCCGAAATCAACCTGCACGCCAGCGACTACGTGAACATGCGCACCGCGCTGGCGGCGCGCGCCGCGTGCCTGCTGGTCACGGACATCGACCGCGGCGGCGCCTTCGCCCACCTTTACGGCACGCACGCGCTGCTGCCGGCCGAGGAGCGGGCGCTGATCCGCGGCTTCGTGCTCAACCGCTTCCGCGGCGACGCCTCGCTGCTGGCGCCGGGCCCGCAGCAGCTGCAGGAGCTCACCGGCGTGCCCACGGTGGCGGTGCTGCCGATGTGGCGCGAGCACGGCCTGCCGGAGGAGGACGGCCTGTACGACGAGGCACCGCGGGGCGAGGGCATCCACGTGGCGGTGGTGGCCTACCCGCGCCTCTCCAACCTGGACGAATTCCAGCCGCTGCGCCGGCTGCCTGGCGTGCGCCTGAGCTGGGCGCGCACGCCGGCACAGCTCGCGGGCGCGGACTGGATCGTGCTGCCCGGCTCCAAGCACACCAGCGGCGACCTGGCGTGGCTGCGCGCGCAGGGGCTGGACGAGCCCATCCGCCGCCATGCCGCGCTGGGCCGGCCGCTGCTGGGCGTGTGCGGTGGCCTGCAGATGCTGGGCCGCGCGCTGCACGACCCGCATGGCGTGGACGGCAGCGGCCCCGGACTGGACCTGCTGCCGCTGGAAACGACTTTCGATGCGGAAAAACTGCTGCGCCCCGGCCGGGTGCGCTTCGGGGAGCTGGAGGCGCCCTGGGCGGTGCTGTCTGGCGTGGGCTGCGAAGGCTACGAGATCCGCCACGGCCGCACCCGCGCCGTGGGCGAGGCTGCCGTGGCGCTGCGCAACGCCGACGGCGAGGCCATCGGCTGGCAGCGCGGCCACGTGCTGGGCCTGTACGCCCACGGGCTGTTCGAGTCACCCGCGGTGCTGCAGGCGCTGTTCGGTGCGGCGGTGCCGGCGCTGGACACGGTGTTCGATGGGATGGCGGATTTCGTGGAGCGGCATTTCCAGGCGGGGGTGCTGGAGGGGCTGCTGGAGGCGTGCTGATCCGGTTTCTCGGCAGCGATCTGGCGGGCGTGCTGCGCCGTGCCTTGGGAAGGTCAATTGCTTCGCGCCACGGTCATGTCGGCCCCTGAAATTCCTTTTGATGAAAACCCGGACCTTCAGGTCCCTGCGGCCAGCGCGGTGCTGGTGTGGCACACCAACGCCGAGGGGGCCATCGAGATCGAGAACCCGTCCTGGAGTGCCGTCACGGGGCAGGACTTCACCGGCTACCGCGGCTGGGGCTGGACCGAGGCGGTGCATCCGGATGACCGCCCCGAGGTGCTGCGGCGCTGGCAGGCGGCGGTGGCCAGCGGGGAGGTGTTCCTGCTGCACTACCGGCTGCGCCGGCGCGACGGCGAGTACCGCGAGGTGATGGCGCAGGGCGCCCCGGTGCTGGCGCGCGACGGCACAGTGCGCGAGTGGGTGGGCACCTGTGTGGACGTCACGGCCGAGCGCCGCGCGCAGGCGGCGCTGCGCGCCAGCGAGGAGCGGCTGCGCTTCCTGGATCGCATCGGGCAGGCCACGCGCGCGCTCACCGACGCCACCGGGATCATGGCCGTGACCGCGCGCATGCTCGGCGAGCACCTGGGCGCCACGCGCTGCGCCTATGCCGACGTGGAGCCCGACAACGACCGCTTCACCATCCGCAGCGACTGGTCGCGCCCGGGCGTGCCCAGCAGCGCCGGCGTGTGCTCGCTGGAGCTGTTCGGCCCGCAGGCCACGTCCAACCTGCGCCGCGGGCGGCACCTGGTGGTCAACGACGTGGACCGCGAGCTGGGCGACGAGGGCGGCGGACGCATGTTCAACGCCATCGGCATCAAGGCCATCATCTGTGCCGGCCTGGTCAAGGAAGGGCGGCTGGTGGCGATGATGGCCGTGCACCAGGCGCATCCGCGGCGCTGGACGCCGCTGGAGATCTCGGTGGCGGCCGAGGTCGTGGAGCGCAGCTGGGCGCACATCGAGCGCGTGCGCGCCGCGGCCCTGCTGCGCGAGCAGGACCGGCACAAGGACGAGTTCCTGGCCACGCTGGCGCACGAGCTGCGCAACCCGCTGGCGCCGATCAAGTACGCCGTCGCGCTGCTGCGCCTGTCTGCCGACCCCGCGCGGCAGGCGCAGGCACACAACGTCATCGACCGGCAGACCTCGCACATGGCGCGGCTCATCGACGACCTGCTGGACGTCTCGCGCATCAGCCGCGGGCTGATCGCGCTGCAGCGCGAGCAGGTGCCGCTGCGCCGGCTGATGCTGGAGGCGGTGGAGGCGGCGCGCCCGGCCATCGAGTCCGCGCGGCACCGCCTGACGCTGCAACTGCCCGACGAGGGCGTGCTGCTGGAGGCGGACCCCGCGCGCATCGTGCAGGTCATCGGCGACCCGCTCACCAACGCCGCGAAGTACACGCCCGATGGCGGCGAGATCCGCCTGGCCGGTTGGCCGGCCGGCGCGCACCGTGGTGGAGGTGCTGGACAACGGCGTGGGCGTGCCGCCGGACCAGCAGGGGCGGCTGTTCCAGATGTTCACGCAACTGCAGCACAGCGCAGGCCGCGCCAAGGGCGGGCTGGGCATCGGGCTGTCGCTGGTGAAGAAGCTCACCGAGATGCACGGCGGCAGCGTGCGCATGCACAGCGACGGGCTGGATGAGGGCAGCACCTTCGGCATCGAGCTGCCGTTGGCGCAGCGGATGGCACCGGTGGCAGACGGACTGCAAGGCGCGCCGCGCGTGCTGGTGGTGGAGGACAACCCCGACGGGCAGGGGATGCTGGTGTCGCTGCTGCAGGCGTTGGGCCTGCACGTGGCCTGGGCGGCGGACGGGGCCGAGGCGCTGCGGCAGGCGCAAGCGTTCAGGCCGCAGCTGGTGCTGCTGGACCTGGGCCTGCCGGGCATGGACGGCTACGAGGTGGCACGGCGCCTGCGCGCCGATCCTCGGCATGCCGGCACGGCCCTGGTGGCGCTCACCGGCTGGGGCGCCGAAAGCGACCGCCGCCGCAGCGCCGAGGCCGGCTTCGGCGAGCACCTGACCAAGCCGGTGGAGCCCGATGCGCTGCGTGCGGTGCTGGGGCGTTTCCTGCGGGTGTCGGGGTGAGGGGTGGAGACCGGCCTCAATAGGCCTGCTATATCCAGGGGCGGTGCCGGCTTGGTGTGAAATATCACCGGTTCGCCCACGGCTCCGTCTCGGGTAAAGCAATTCAAACCGTGTTCATGTCTGCTGTGGATTGCGGTTCATGAAATATTGCCGCAACAGCTGAATATATGGCGCGCAATGCTTGATTTCCGTAGAGAGTTTTGTCGGGTGTTTTGCGGCCTGGAAAAGAATGCCTGTCAATCCGGCAGGGCCGGCGCCGGGATTGCCGGCGCCGCTGGGTCGGCTGAGAGCTTTTCCGGATCAGCGTGAATCGAATCGCTGGTGCCAGTTCCGGCGCCGGCGCGCTCCATGCGTGAACGGAATTCACGGTCAATGCCGTTCAATCGCTTCCCGGAAAGAGGCGGGCGGCGGGCCGCGCCGTGCGCCGGGGCACGCGGGAATGGGAATGAACCTTGCCCGATGGCGGCTTCCATCACTTTGCGGAGAGCACCATGCCTGGATTCCTGATCGGCGTCGTCGTCGGCGCGCTGGCGGCCTCGGCTTACCTGAAGAAGAAGGGCGGCGCCTCCATGGCGTCCGCCAGCTCCTCGCCCTCGCGCTCTGCCGGGGCCACCGGGGGGCGCGTGGACGAGCTTTCCAGCGCCGCCCAGATGACCAGTCTCGAGACCGCCGCCCTTAATGCCGGCGACGGAACGCCCTCGGGCGCCTCGGCCACTTCAGGCACGAGCCGGCCGATGAGCCCCCAAACGCCGGCCACGGGCCTGTCCGAAAGCCGGCATTGAGGCAGTGACGCGGCGCGGGGCCGCGCGGGACGGATCGCGCCGTCCGGCCCCTGCACGCCCTGCATGCCGCGTCCATGGGGCCCCGCAGTGCCCCGGACAAATTCAGCTCCACAGCAAAATTAATTCAAGACTTCCGGATATCCGGCAATGATTACATCAAGCTGACATTCCTGGCTGCTCACTGGGCATCAGTTCTTTTGCGGTGCATCAAGTCGCGAGGGTTAATCCCCGAAAAACCGGGAATAAAAGCCCTTACATTAGTCTGACTGAGTTTGGCAACCTTCTTGCCTTGAAATACAGACCGGTTGCTTGACATTGGGCAAGCCCGCCGCCGGTGAGGCCTGTGGCCACGGAAAAGATGGCTTTTCACTCCCTCAGGCTGCTACTCCGGGTGGCCGCCGGCGGAGCCGTGAAATGGCATGGCGCGGCGGCCGGGCAGGGATTCGTTGATTTTCCTCAACCTGGAATTGGTTGCCTGACGGTTTACGCGAAGCAATATGAAAACCAACCTGCCCGTCACCGGCCGTGAATACACTCTTCCGGCGGGCGTGACATTGATGTCCACCACGGACCTCGACAGCCGCATTACCTACGCCAATGCCGCCTTCGTGCAGGCCAGCGGTTTCCAGCGCGAGGAGCTGATGGGGCAGCCGCACAACCTGGTGCGCCACCCGGACATGCCGCCGGCGGCTTTCGCCGACATGTGGAACACGCTCAAGTCCGGCCTGTCGTGGTCGGCCCTGGTCAAGAACCGGCGCAAGAACGGTGACCACTACTGGGTGCAGGCCAGCGCCACGCCCATGCGCCGCAACGGGCAGGTGGTGGGCTACATGTCGGTGCGCACGCCGGCCTCGCCGCAGGAGACCCAGGAGGCCGAGCAGCTTTACGCCGATTTCCGCGCAGGGCGCGCCAAGGGCCGCAAGCTCCACCACGGTGTGGTGGTGCGCAGCGGCCTGATGGCCTGGATGTCCGCGCTGCAGCTGCTGCCGCTGCGCTTGCGGCTGGGCTCGATCATGGCGCTGTCTGTCCTGCTGGCATTGCTGCCCGCGTTGCTGCTTGGCGGCGCGAGCGCGATGCAAGTGGGGCTGGGCCTGGGCGGCGCGGTGGCCGCGATGGCGCTGAGCGGCCTGCTGCTGGAGCAGCAGGTGGTGGCGCCGCTGCGCGCAGTGCTGGAGCAGGCCAATGCGGTGGCCTGCGGCGAGGCCCGGCGCAGCCCGCCGCTCAACCGCGTGGACGAGATCGGGCTCCTCATGCGCGCCGTCAACCAGGCGGGCCTGAACCTGCGCGCGCTGGTGGACGACGTGGCCGAGCAGGTGGGCGGCGTGGCCGTGGCCAGCGAGCAGATCGCCTCCGGCAGCAGCGACCTCAGCGGGCGTACCGAGGAGACCGCGGCGAGCCTGGAGCAGACCGCCGCGTCGATGGAAGAGATCACGCAGACGATCCAGCAGAACTCCGCCACCTCCGGCGAGGCGCGCCGGCTCGCCGAGCAGGCGTCGGCCGTGGCCACCGAGGGTGGCGAGGCGATGCAGCAGGTGCGCAGCCACATGAACGACATCCAGCGCCACAGCGCGCGCATCGCCGACATCATCGGCGTGATCGACAGCATCGCTTTCCAGACCAACATCCTCGCGCTCAACGCCGCGGTGGAGGCGGCGCGTGCCGGCGAGCATGGCCGCGGCTTCGCGGTGGTGGCCGGCGAGGTGCGCGCCCTGGCGCAGCGCTCGGCCACGGCGGCGCACGAGATCAAGGCGCTGATCGGGGAATCGGTGGAGCGGGTCAACGCCGGCAGCCACTACGTGCAGCAGGCCGGCACCACCATCGACCGCATCATCGAGCAGATCAACCACGTGTCGTCGCTGGTGTCCGAGATCTCCGACGCCTCGGCGCAGCAGCACCAGGGCGTGGAGCAGGTGCACCGGGCGGTTTCCGAGCTCGACAGCACCACGCAGCAGAACGCCGCGCTGGTGGAGGAGAGCACGGCCGCGGCGATTTCGCTCAACACCCGCGCCAGCCTGCTGGCCGAAGCCGTGGCCGTCTATCGGGGCGCGGGCAACGGCACGCCCGGTGCCATGTCCTCGCTGCACGGCGGCGTGGATCGGCGTCCCGCCCGCGCCCCGGCCGCCGCGCCGCTGGCCAAGCCGCGCCTGCAGCGCGTGGCCGCCTGAAACC
>JAEYPG010000393.1 GCA_023410975.1 Pseudomonadota bacterium | reverse complement strand
GGCGCGGCGGGTGGCGAGCATCTGCACCGGCGCCTTCGTGCTGGGCGAGGCCGGGCTGCTGGCCGGCCGGCGCGCGACCACGCACTGGGCGCATGCGCGCGAGCTGCAGCGCCGCTGCCCGCAGGCGCGGGTGGAGGAGGACCAGATCTACGTCGAGGACGGCCCGGTGTGGAGCTCCGCCGGCATGTCCGCCTGCATCGACCTTGCGCTGGCGCTGGTGGAGGCGGACCTGGGCCCGGCGGTGGCGCGCACGGTGTCGCGCAAGATGGTGGTCTATCACCGCCGCACCGGCGGGCAATCGCAGTTCTCGGTGCTGTCGGAGCTGCAGCCGGCCTCGGACCGCATCCGCGACGTGCTGGCCTGGGCGCGCGAGCACCTGCGCGAGCCGCTGAGCGTGGAGCAGCTGGCGGCGCAGGTGCACTGGAGCCCGCGCCACTTCAGCCGCGCCTTCCGCCTGGAAACCGGCCACTCGCCGGCCAAGGCCGTGGAGCGGCTGCGGTTGGAGGCGGCGCGCGAGCTGATCGAGGCCGGGCACGAAACCATCGCGCGCATCGCCGACGCCACGGGCTTCGGCGACGAGGAGCGCATGCGGCGGGCGTTCATCCGCACCTTCGGCAAGCCGCCGCAGGCGCTGATCAGGGAGGTGCGGGAGCGGCGGGAGGCGCCGCTTGCGGCGGCGGCCTGATAGGAAGTCCACGAAGTTCGTGGACTCACAAACCCCGTTCGGGCTGAGCTTGTCGAAGCCCCTGCAGCGCATCCGAGCGCCTGTGCCCTTCGACAGACTCAGGGCGAACGGGTAATGAGCAGTCCAGCGATCAACTGGAATCCGTATGAGCCAGCCGGCGGCCGCCGGCGCTCAGCGGGTCAGCCACTTCCCCAGCAGCCGCGTGACGCGCGGCATCAGTACCCAGGTCATCAGCGACACGATCACGGCCGCGACGATCAGGTGGCTCACCAGCGAGTGGCCCAGCGCCGGCCACCAGCCGAACAGCGGCTGCAGCAGCCAGGGCACCAGCATCGTCAGCGGGTAGATCGCCGACAGCGACACCAGGAACTGCTTCCACGGCTTCACCAGCGGCCGGCCGCCGCTGCTGGGCGTGAACCAGAACTCCAGCCCCGTCACCGTCTCGACCGACTCCGGCTGCTTGAGCCAGGGCTCGACCTCCGCGATGAATTGGCGCCGCACATCCGAATGCAGCCAGTCCTCGGCGTGGCGCACGGTGTCGAAGCGGATCGTGACGGTGTAGAGCGTGCCGCCCGCGTGAGGACGGATGACGCTCACGCCGCGGTGCCCCGGCACGCGCGCGGCCAGCGGCACGATGCGCTTCAGCCACTCCTCGTAGCGCGGCTGCATGCCGGGCTGGATGTCGTGCCGGATCACGGCGGTGACCATGTCCGGGCGCTCCGGGTCGCGGGCCTCGATGTCGGACAGCGCCGCGCGGCGCAGGCCGGGAGCCAGATCTTGGTTGTCCATGGCCGCGATCATCGCAAGGCTCCTGGCCGAGGCCGCCACCGGGCTCAAAGCGCCGTGAACACCTCCTGCGCCGGCAGCCGCGACTTGGGCAGCCGTGCGTTGAAGTCGCCCTCGCCGTGGTAGCCCAACGCCACCACCGCCACGCTGGTGAAGCCGCGCTCGCGCTGGCCCAGCTCCGCGTCCAGCGCCTTGGCGTCGAAGCCTTCCATGGGCGTGGCGTCCACGCCCAGCGCGCCGGCGCCCAGCAGCAGCGTGCCCATCGCCAGGTACACCTGCTTCTCCATCCAGTGCTGCAGGTCCTTCAGGTCGTGGCGGTGCAGGCTGATGTAGCCGGCGCGGCCCTGGCGCTGCCCTTCCCGGGCGCCCTCGGCCTGGAAGCGGCCGTCCCGCTCCTCCTGCGCCAGCAGCCGCTCCACGTGCGCGGCGTCCATGTCCAGGCGGGCGCAGAACACGATCACGTGCGAGGCGTCGAGGATCTTGGACGCGTTGTAGGCATAGCCGCCCTGCGCTGCCTTGGCGATGCGCTTGCGGCCCTCCTCATCGCCCGCCACCACGAAGTGCCAGGGCTGCGAGTTCACCGACGACGGCGAGTGGCGCAGCAGCTCCTTGAGCTCGTCGATGGTGGCCTGCGGAATGCGGCGGGCGGCGTCGTAGGCCTTGGTGGTGTAGCGGCGCTGGGCGGCGGCGAGGACGTTCATGGCGGGCTCCGGTTCGGGGTGGGTCTTCCGGCCACCACGCTTCAAGAGAACGTTGCGTGGCGGCATGGGCGCCATGGTCGCCGCCGCCCCGCTGCGGAAACAGCCGCGGCGCACAGCAGCACTTTCTCTCCGGCAGTGAAAATCGGCCCAGTCCCCCGCATCACTTTCGGCCTGGAGAATGAAATGCCCCGCTTCGAAGACCTGCAGCTGTTCGTGCGCGCCGCCGCGCTGGGCAGCTTCTCCAGCGCCGCGCGCGAGGCGGGGCTGCTGCCCGGGCAGGTAAGCGCGGCGGTGAAGCGGCTGGAGGCCGAGCTGGGCCTGCGGCTGTTCGCCCGTTCCACGCGCAGCCTGCGGCTCACGGCCGAGGGCGAGCAGTACCTGCCCTTCGCGCAGGCGGCGCTGCAGGCGCTGCGCGAGGGGCAGGAGTCGATCCACCAGCACCCGGACGAGGTGCGCGGCGTGCTGCAGGTGGCGGCCTCCTCCGACCTGGGGCGCAACGCGCTGCTGCCGGCGCTCACGGCCTTCAGGCGCGAGCACCCGGGGCTGGTGCTACGCCTGTTCCTGTCGGACCAGCTCACGGACGTGTTCCGCGACCCGGTGGACGTGGCGCTGCGCTACGGCCGCATCGAGGACGGCAGCTTCGTCGCGCTGCCGCTGGCGCCGCACAACCGGCGCGTGCTGGTGGCCGCGCCGTCCTACCTGGCGCGGCGCGGGCGCCCGGCCTCGCCGCAGGCGCTGGCGGACCACGACTGCCTGCTCTACCTGCGCGCCGGGCGCGTGTACGACCAGTGGCCCTTCACCGAGCACGGCCGCCGCCACGAGGTGCAGGTGCGCGGCCCGCTGCTCAGCGACGACGCCGACGTGGTGCGGCGCTGGGCGGTGGCGGGCGAGGGCATCGCCTTCAAGTCCTGGCTGGACGTGCAGGCCGACGTGCAGGCCGGGCGGCTGGAGTTGCTGCTGCCCTCCAGCGTGGGCGAGAGCTCGCCGCTGAGCTTCCTGTGCCCGCACCGGCGCCAGTTCTCGCCGGCGGTGCGCAAGCTGCACGCGGCGCTGCAGAAGCATTGCGAAGGGCTGATGGGAGGGCTGCCCGGGCCAGCCTGACCCGGCCGGAGCCGGCGGTCGGCGGGTGACGGAAGTCACTGCCTGGAAGTGACCTTCGCTACCGCGGCAGCAGTGCCGTCCAGCACCTGACGAACCGCGGACCGCTCCCTAGATTTCCGGCATGCGTCCTGCGGGAGTCCCCATGGATATGGTTACCACCTCACCCTCGTTGTCGCGCGACGACGTGTTCGTCGACCTGGTCTGCTTCAAGTGGTTGATGGCGGACCTGGGCTGCTGGGTGGACCTGCCCCGCATGCGGCACGACCCGGCCTACGCCTGCGAATGCGCGTCCCGGGGCGTCCTGGCGCAGTGCGCGGTGCTGCGGCAGCGCAGCCAGGAACTGCTGGCCCTGCTGGCGGAACCCCTCATGGCCGGACAACCGTTGAATTGAAGCCAGGGGCTCAGCGTGCCCGCGCCCTGGCGCCGGCCGCCACGTCCTTCAGCCACGGCTGCCGCGCCCAGTGGCGCGCGGCGAAGGCCTCGATCTCGCGCTGGTGCGTCAGCGTCAGCCCGATCACGTCCAGCCCCTCCAGCACCATGCGGCGATGGCGCTCGGACAATTCGAAGCGTGCTCCCTGCACGGTGGCGCTGCTCACCGTCTGCGCCTGCAGGTCGATGGTGAGCTCGCCGCCGGCCGGGTCCTCGGCGTCGGCCATCAGCGCCGCCACCTGCGCCGGCGGCAGCATCACCAGCAGCAGGCGGTTGTTCATGGCGTTGGAGTAGAAGATCTCGCCGAAGCTGGGCGCGATCACGGCGCGGATGCCGTACTGCTGCAGCCCCCACACCGCGTGCTCGCGGCTGGACCCGCAGCCGAAGTTGGCGCCGCCCACCAGGATGCTTGTGGCCGCATGCTCCGGGCGGTTGAGCACGAAACCGGGGCGCGGCTGCCCGGCGCCGTCGAAGCGCAGGTCGTACAGCAGGCCCTCCTTCAGCCCCGCCTTGTCGATGCCGCGCAGGAACTGCTTGGGCATGATCTGGTCGGTGTCCAGGTTCTCGATGCGCAGCGCTGCGGCGCGGCCGCGGATCAGGTGGCTCGTGGTCTCAGGCATGGTGCAGCTCCAGCTTGCGCACGTCGGTGATGGCGCCGGTGACGGCCGCCGCGGCGGCCATGGCCGGGCTCATCAGGTGCGTGATGGCGCCACGTCCCTGGCGCCCCTCGAAATTGCGGTTGGTGGTGGAGGCGCAGCGCACGCCCTCGCCCAGCACGTCGTCGTTCATCGCCAGGCACATCGAGCAGCCGGGGTTGCGCCACTCGAAGCCGGCCTGGGTCAGCAGCGCGGCGATGCCCTCGGCCTCGGCCTGCGCCTTCACGGCGCCGGAGCCGGGCACGACCATCGCGCGCACGCCCGGCGCCACCAGGCGCCCGCGCACGACCTCGGCCACGGCGCGCAGGTCCTCGATGCGGCCGTTGGTGCAGGAGCCGATGAACACGTGCTGCACCGGCGTGCCCTCCAGCACCGCCCCCGGCGCCAGCGCCGTGTAGCGCAGCGCCTGCTCCGCGCTGCGGCGCTCCGGCCCCTCGGGCAAGCCTTCGGGCAGCGGCACGCGCGCCGTCACGGGCATGACCTGGTCCGGGCTGGTGCCCCAGGTGACCTGCGGTGCCACTTCGGCGGCATCGAACTGGTGCTCGACCTCGAAGCCGGCGCCGTCGTCGCTGCGCAGCGCGGCCCAGTGCGCCAGGGCCGCGTCGCGCCATTCGCCGGCGATGTCCGGCGCATGCGCCAGCACGTAGTCGATGGCCTTGGCATCGGGCGCGATCAGCGCCCCGCGCGCGCCGGCCTCGACGGCCATGTTGCACAGCGTGAAGCGCGCCTCGATGGACAGCGCCTCGATCGCGCTGCCGCAGAACTCCACCACGAAACCCCGCGCGCCCTGCGCGCCGATGCGGCCGATGACCATCAGGATCAGGTCCTTGGCCGTGGTGCCCGGCGGCAGCGTGCCGTCCACGCGGATGCGCATGTCGCGCGCCAGCCGGTACACCAGCGTCTGCGTCGCCAGCACGTGCTCGACCTCCGAGGTGCCGATGCCGAAGCCCAGCGCCCCCAGCGCGCCGTAGGTGGTGGTGTGGCTGTCGCCGCAGATCACCACCATGCCGGGGCGGATCATCCCGTGCTCCGGCGCCACGACGTGCTCGATGCCCTGCAGCCGGTCGTTGGTGTCGAACAGCGGGATGCCGTGGCGGTCGCAGTTGCGTTTCAGGTTGGTGGCCTGCAGCGCCGAAGGAGGGTCGGCGATCACGCGAACGGTGCCCGGGTGCGTGGGAATGATGTGGCTCACCACGGCCACGTTCTGCCCCGGCATGGGCACGCCGCGGCCCTGCTCGTGCAGTCCCGCGAAGGCCTGCGGGCTGGTGTATTCGTTCATCAGGTGCAGGTCGCAGAACAGCAGCACGTTCTGGTCGTCCAGGACGGCCACCGTGTGCGACTCGACCAGCTTGCGGTAGAGGGTGCGTGCGCTCATGGTTGCTTCATCAAAGGTCTTCGGTGAGGAAAGGCAGCGCCTGCGACAACAGGCCTTCGGGCGCCTCCTCGGGGATGTAGTGGCCGCAGGGCAGCGGCCCGCCGCGCACGGCCTCGGCCACGCGCCGCCACTCGTCCAGCGGCTTGAAGCAGCGGTGCACCACGCCCTGCTCGCCCCACAGCGCCAGCAGCGGCATGCGCAGGCGCCGCCCCGCGTCGCGGTCGGCACGGTCGTGCTCCAGGTCGATGCCGGCGGCAGCGCGGTAGTCCTCGCACAGCCCGTGCGCGCTGCCGGGCAGCGCCAGGCAGCGCGCGTACTCGGCCAGCGCGCGCAGGTCGAAGGGCGCCAGGCCGGCGCTGCGCCGGCCCATCACGTCGCGCAGGTAGGCGGCCGGGTCGGCCTCGATCAGCCGCTCGGGCAGCGGCGCGGGCTGGATCAGGAAGAACCAGTGCCAGTAGGCGCGCGCGAAGGCCTCACTGGTCTGCTCGTACATGGCGAGCGTGGGCGCGATGTCAAGCAGCACCAGGCGGCGCACCGCCTCGCCGTGGTCGGCCGCGAGCCGGTGCGCCACGCGCGCGCCGCGGTCGTGCGCCATCACGGCGAAGCGCTCGTGGCCCAGCGCCTGCATCACGCGCCGCATGTCGCGCGCCATCACGCGCTTGCCGTAGTTGGCATGGTCCGCCTCGCCTTCGGGCTTGGAGGAGTCGCCATAGCCGCGCAGGTCGCACAGCACCAGCGTGAAGCGCTCGGCCAGCGCGGGCGCGACCTTGTGCCAGATGGCGTGTGTCTGCGGATGGCCGTGCAGCAGCAGCATCGGCGGCCCGTCGCCGCCGATGCGGGCGTGGATGCGCACGCCGGCGTCGGTCTCGATGTCCCGGGTTTCGAAGCCCGGGAACAGGTCTGAAGCAGTCATGGGAAGGTTCACTCCGCGCTGATGCCGCGCTCCTTGACGAGCTTGGCCCACTTCGGCATTTCGCTTTCCAGCCGGGTGCGGGCCTGCGCCGGTGTGGAGGGGATGGGGTCGTAGCCCTCGCGCACCATGCGCTGCTTCAGCGCCGGGGCGGCCAGCGCCTGGTTGAGCGCGGCATTGAGCTTGTCGACCACGGGCTGCGGCGTGCCGGCCGGCGCGAAGGCCATGAACCAGGTCTCGAAGGCATAGCCGGGCACGCCGGCCTCGGCGATGGTCGGCACCTCCGGCATCAGCGGCGAGCGCTGCGGGCCCGTGACGCCCAGCGCGCGCAGCTTGCCGGCCTGCACCTGCTGCTGCGCGGCCGACAGCACCGGGAAGCTCATGTCCACCTGCCCGCCGATGGTGTCCGCCAGCGCCGGGCCGCCGCCGCGGTACGGGATGTGCACGATCGGCACGCCCGCCACCGCCTTGAACAGCTCGGCCGACATGTGGAAAGTGCTGCCCGGGCCGGCGGAGCCGTAGGTGCGCTTGCCCGGCTGCGCCTTGAGCAGCGCCAGCAGTTCCTTGACGTTCTTGGCGGGCAGCTGGCTGTTGACCACCAGCACGTGCTGCGAGCTGGCCACCATGCCGATGGGCGCCAGGTCCTTCAGCGTGTCGTAGGGCATCTTCGGGAACAGCGCCGGGTTGATCGCCAGCGACACCGTCTGCAGCCCCACGGTGTAGCCGTCGGCCTTGGACTTGGCCACGGCGTCCACGCCCAGGTTGCCGCCGGCCCCCGCCTTGTTCTCGATGAACACCGTGCCGCCCAGCGCCTTGGCCCACTCGTCGGCAATCAGCCGCGCGGCGATGTCGGCACTGCCGCCGGGCGCGTAGGGCACGACCAGCTTGATGGGCCGCTCGGGATAGCCCTGCGCCAGCGCCGGGCCCGCGGCCAGCACGGACAGGGCCAAGGCGGCAAGAAGGTTTCGACGGTGCATGGCGGGTCTCCTGTAAGTCTCGAATCGTGTGCACCGGATGCTATAGATGAACCATAAGCACATAATTTCCATCGAATCACATCTTTCATTCCTAAATTTCATTAATGGATGCTTTTTCAGACCTGGCCTTCTTCAACCTCCTGGTCAAGCGCGGCGGCCTGGCCGCGGCCGCACAGGAGCTGGGCGTGACGCCCTCGGCGGCGAGCAAGCGGCTGGCGGCGCTGGAGCGGCGGCTGGGCGTGCGGCTGCTGCACCGCACGACGCGGCGCATCAGCCTGACGCCCGAAGGCGAGACCTACCTGGTGGAAGGCGAGCGCGTGCTGGCCGAGCTGGAAGCGCTGGAGCGCACCGTGGCCGGCAGCCGCGCGTTGCCCAAGGGCCTGCTGCGCGTGACGGGCACGCTGGGCTTCGGGCGCCGCCACGTCGCGCCGGCGCTGTCGAAGTTCGCCGCGCTGTACCCGGAGGTCGAAGTGCAGCTGCACCTGAGCGAGCGGCCGCTGAACCTGGTCGAGCAGGGTTTCGACCTCCAGCTGCGCTTCGGCGAGCTGCCCGATGCGCGGCTCACGGCGCGGCGGCTGGTGCCCAACCGCCGCCTGCTGCTGGCCGCGCCGGCCTACTTGGCGCGCGCCGGCGCGCCCGCCACGCCGCGCGAGCTCATGCAGCACGCCTGCCTGTTCATCCGCGAAGGCGACGAGACCTTCGGCACCTGGCACTTCAACAGCGGCGCGCGGCAGGAGACGGTGAAGGTGCGCGGGCCGCTGAGCGCCAACGACGGCGAAGCGGTGCTGGGTTGGGCGCTGGACGGGCACGGCATCCTCATGCGTTCCGAGTGGGACGCGGCAGCGCTGGTGCGCGAAGGCCGGCTGCAGCCGGTGCTTGCCGACTGGAGCCTGCCGGGCGCGGACATCCATGCGGTGTTTCCCACCCGAAGCCACCTCTCGGCCAAGACGCGCGCGCTGGTGGACTTCCTGCTGGAGTGGTTCAAACCCCGGCGCGAGGCCGCGGAGGCGGGACGTCCGGCGTGGTGAGCGGCTCCCTGGAAGCCAGGTAACGAGGTTTGTCGAAGCCGCTGCACGGCCTCAGCCGCGTTACCGCTCTTGCCCCGGCAGGCAGGCTGTTTCGCCAGGCATGCGGCACTTTGGTTTGCTGGCATCTGGTGCCCTATTTCAGGGCTGTGCAGGGCTGGCTGGCTCGCCGCTCCCGCGCCTATGTTGGGCTTGACTCACGCCGGAGGTGGGCATGAACAAGCTTGCAGCTCCCCTGCTGCTGGCGCTGGCGGCGGCCAGCGCGCAGGCGGCTCCTTGGTTGAAGTACCGGGTCGCGCCGCTGGTGCCCGATTACGACACCGATGCCTGCGGTTGCGGGATCACCGTCTCGGACATCAACAACCACGGCGTGATGGCGGGCACCTATACGATCTTCGGCGGCTACAGCGGCACGTTCACGCTGGACAGGCCGGGAGCGGAGCTGCGGGGCATCGAGGGCACGGGCCGGGGCTACGACCGCTATGCGCTGAGCATCAACGACCGTGGCGAGGTGCTGGTCGATGGCGACGTGGCCCGCCACGACTACGTCCACAGCTACCTCTACCGCGGCGACGGACAGCCCGCCATCGACCTCAGCGTCGAGGAGTTCAACTTCAGCCGCGGCGGCGGCCTCAACAACAAGGGCCAGGTCATAGGCACTGCCGGAGACGTCAACCAGCAGGTGTTCTATTACGACGGCACGAAGAGCCGCTACCTGGACCTGGGCCTGCCCGAGGGCACGCGCGTGCTGGGCATCACGATCAACGATGCCGGGACCCTGGCCGGCTTCACGCGCAGCGACGTGGGCGCCTTCATGGTCAAGGACGGGCACCTGAGCACGCTGGAGGGCCTGGGGGATGTCTATGCCATCAACAACACCGGCCAGATCCTGGGGGCCACCTTCACCGGCCAATCCGCCATTCGCGACACCGACGGGCGCCTGCGCCTGCTGGACTTCCGTGCGCAGGAGAACCTCAACGACCTGGGTTGGACGGTCGGCTGGGCCGAGGTCGGCACGGCCCGGCATGGCTTCCTGTACCGGGGCGGCCGCAGCTTCGACCTCAACAGCCTCCTGGGTGCCGAGGATGCCGCCCAGTGGGTGTTGAGCTCGGGCTGGGACATCAACGACAAGGGGCAGATCGTCGGCACCGGGCTGTTCAACGGCAAGGACATGCCTTTCCTGGCGACGCCCGTGCCGGAGCCCGGCAGCTACGCGCTGATGCTGTGCGGCCTGGGCGTCGTCGCCTGGGCGGCGCGGCAGCGGCGCGGCCGGACGCCGGCGGCGTAGCGGGCTCGGGCGGCTGCGGCCGCAACCTCACACCACGGCGCCGGGCCGCCCGGCCGCATCCAGCGCCGCCTGCCGCAGCAGGCTCATGTCCCGCCCGGGCGGCGCGCCGAACTCGCGGCTGTACTCGCGGCTGAACTGCGACGGGCTCTCGTAGCCCACCCGGTAGGCGGCCGTCGACGCGTCGATGTGCTCGGCGAACATCAGGCGCCGCGCCTCGTTGAGCTGCAGGCGCTTGCGGTACTGCAGCGGGCTCATGGCGGTGAGCTGCTTGAAGTGGTGGTGGAAGGTTGAGACGCTCATGCGCGCCTCGGTGGCCAGGTCCTCGACGCGCAGCGCCTCGGTGAAATGCGTCTTGAGCAGGTCGATGGCCCGGCCGATCTGGTGCCCCTGGCTGCCGGCCGCGCCGATCTGGCGCAGCCGCGCGCCCTGGTCGCTCACCAGCAGCCAGTACAGGATCTCGCGCTGCACCAGCGGCGCCAGCACCGGGATGCTGTCCGGCACGTCCAGCAGGTCCACCAGGCGCTGGAAGGCGCGCAGCAGCGGCCACTTGACGCTGCCGGTGGTCATGGCCCGCTCGTTGGCCTGGCCGCGCGCGGGCGGCAGCTTGCCTTCCAGCACCAGGCGGTTGATCTCGTGCGGGTCCAGCGTCATCAGCAGCGACATGAAAGGCTTGTCGCGGCTGGCTTCGAGGATGTGCGTCACCGTCGGCACGTTCAGCGCCGTGACCAGGAAGGTGCTCGGGTCGTAGACGAAGGGGTCGCTGCCCAGCAGCACGCGCTTGCGGCCCTGCACGATCAGGCCCACGCTGGGCTGGTAGAGGCCGCAGATCGGGCCGACCGGGCTGTGGCTGCGGTACATCGACAAGCTGGGCAAGGCCGCCGACTGGTGCACGTGGGTGCCGGTGGTCCAGCGCTCGATGCTCTGCGCCAGGCCCGTGCGCGCTTCCTCGAAGCGCTGGGCTTCCAGCGCGGCGGGAATCCCGGCCGGTGCGGCGGTTGCAAGCGTGTCGTTCATGGTCGCGGCCTCAGGCAGTGAACGGGCGCGATGCTAGCGAACGGCGGCCCGCTCCGCGCGGCTGGCTCGGAGAATCAGGCAAACAAATTGCAGCATCGTGCTACCGGGCCGCGCGGGCCCACGCCGACACTCCCGCCGTTGAAAAGCGCAGGATCAGGCCATCCACGGCCGCTGCGCGCTGCGAGGTGGAGTGACATGGAACACGTGGACGTGATGGTGCTGCGCACGCTCGCCGGGTGGCGTGCCCAAGGCCGGCACGCGATGCTGGTGACGGTGGTGCGCACCTGGGGTTCGTCGCCGCGGCCGGTGGGGTCGGTGATGGCGCTGCGCGAGGACGGCGCGGTGGTAGGCTCGGTGTCCGGTGGTTGCATCGAGGACGACCTGATCCACCGCCACGCGCATGCCGGCGCGATGCCCGAGGGGCTGCCGCGGCTGCTGACCTACGGCATCAGCGCGGACGAGGCCCACCGCTTCGGCCTGCCCTGCGGCGGCACGCTGGAGCTGCTGATCGAGCCGGACCCGGACGCCGCGCAGCTGGGCGCGCTGGTGCAGGCGCTGGATGCGGGCCGGCTGATGCGGCGCAGCGTGCGGCTGCGCGACGGCCACGTCTCGCAGGCGGAAACCGCCACGCCCGAAGCGCACGCGACGCCGGAGGAGGTCATCAACACCTTCGGCCCGGCCTACCGGCTGCTGCTCATCGGCGCCGGCGCGCTGGCCGAATGCCTGGCCACCATGGCGCTGTTCAGCGGCTTCAACGTCACCGTGTGCGACCCGCGCCCCGAGTACGCCGGCCATTGGGGCGTGGCGGGTGCGAAGCTGGTGCGCGGCATGCCCGACGACGTGGTGGCGGACTTCCGGCCCGATGCGCGCAGCGCCGTGGTGGCGCTCACGCACGACCCCAAGCTCGACGACCTGGCGCTGCTGGAGGCGCTGCAGAGCGCGGCGTTCTACGTCGGCGCCATCGGCAGCCGGCGCAACGACGCGGCGCGGCGCGCGCGCCTGGCCGAGCATTTCGGCTTGGCACCGGCGCAACTGCAGCGGCTGCGCGGGCCGGTGGGCCTGTACATCGGCAGCCGCACGCCGCCGGAG
>JAEYPG010000364.1 GCA_023410975.1 Pseudomonadota bacterium | reverse complement strand
GTGCAGGGCGGCTACGAGCTCACCGGCTCGAAGATGTGGATCACCAACAGCCCGATCGCCGACGTGTTCGTGGTCTGGGCCAAGGACGACGACGGCGCCATCCGCGGCTTCGTGCTGGAGAAGGGTTTCAAGGGCCTGTCCGCCCCGGCCATCCACGGCAAGGTGGGGCTACGCGCCAGCATCACCGGCGAGATCGTGATGGACCGCGTGTTCTGCCCCGAGGAGAACGCCTTTCCGGAGGTGCGCGGCCTCAAGGGCCCGTTCACCTGCCTGAACTCCGCGCGCTACGGCATCGCCTGGGGCGCCCTGGGCGCGGCCGAGGACTGCTGGATGCGTGCGCGCCAGTACGTGCTGGAGCGCAAGCAGTTCGGCAAGCCGCTGGCGGCCAACCAGCTGATCCAGAAGAAGCTGGCCGACATGCAGACCGAGATCACCCTGGGCCTGCAGGGCGTGCTGCGCCTGGGCCGCATGAAGGACGAAGGCACGGCCGCGGTGGAGATCACCAGCCTCATGAAGCGCAACAGCTGCGGCAAGGCGCTGGACATCGCCCGCATGGCGCGCGACATGATGGGTGGCAACGGCATCAGCGACGAGTTCGGCGTGGCGCGCCACCTGGTGAACCTGGAGGTGGTCAACACCTACGAGGGCACGCACGACATCCACGCGCTGATCCTGGGCCGCGCGCAGACCGGGCTGCAGGCCTTCTCGTGAGCGGGCCGGCTCCCATGAGCGGCCCTGCCCTGCTCGACGGCGTGCGCGTGCTGGACCTCTCGCGCGTGCTCGCCGGCCCGTGGTGCGGCCAGCTCCTGGCCGACTACGGCGCCGACGTGATCAAGGTCGAGCGCCCCGGCGCCGGCGACGACACGCGCGCCTGGGGCCCGCCCTGGTGGGGCGAGGGCGATCGGCGCACGGCGGCCTACTACCTCAGCGCCAACCGCGGCAAGCGCTCGGTGGCCATCGACCTGGCCAGCGCCGAGGGCGCGGCGATGGTGCGGCAGCTCGCCGCCGAGGCCGACGTGCTGCTGGAGAACTACAAGGTCGGCCAGCTCGCCAGGTACGGGCTGGACCACGCGAGCCTCTCGGCGCTCAACCCGCGGCTGGTCTACTGCTCCATCACCGGCTACGGCCAGGACGGGCCGTATGCACAGGCGGCGGGCTACGACTTCGCGATCCAGGCCACCGGCGGGCTGATGAGCATCACCGGCGAGCGCGAGGGCACGCCGGGCACGCAGCCGCAGAAGGTGGGCGTGGCGGTGGCCGACCTCTTCACCGGCGCCTGCGCCGCCACCGCCGTGCTGGCGGCGCTGCACCGGCGCGACGCCACGGGGCTGGGCTGCCACATCGACGCGGCGCTGCTGGACACGCAGGTGGCGATGCTCGCCAACCAGGCCAGCAACTGGCTCATCGGCGGCCTGCGCCCGAGGCGCATGGGCAACGCGCACCCGAACATCGTTCCCTACCAGGTGTTCGCCACCCGCGACGGGCACATCGTGCTGGCCGTGGGCAACGACGGCCAGTTCGCGCGCTTCTGCGAGCTGGCCGGGCACCCGGAGGTCGCACGCGATGCGCGCTACGCCACCAACGAGGCCCGCAACGCGCACCGCGCGGAGCTGGTCATGCAGATCACCGGCTGGATGCTGGAGCGCGACACTGCCGGCTGGATGGCGCTGCTGGAACCGCACGCGGTGCCCTGCGCGCCGATCCTGGAGGTGCCGGAGGTGTTCGCGCACCCGCAGGTGCTCCACCGCGGGATGCGGGTGGAGGTGGATGGCGTGCCGATGGTGGGCACGCCCATGCGCATCGACGGCGAGCGCCCCACGGCGCCGCTGCCCCCGCCGGCGCTGGACGAGCACGGCGACGCGGTGCGCGCGGCACTGGCCGCGGGCAAGGGATGGCCGGGACGCTAGAGTCATCGACCCGCGGGCGGCGCCGACCCGGCGCGCCGCCCACCGCCACCACCAAGAGGACGACAACCATGGACACGAGCTCCACCCCGCTGGCCCAGCTGCAGGACCCCAGCCTGCTCAAGACCGACGCGCTCATCGGCGGCGAGTGGGTCGGCGCCGAGGCGCGCTTCGAGGTGCGCGACCCCGCCACCGGCCTGGCACTGGCCGAGGTGCCGAACCTGGGCGCGGCCGAGGCGCGCTCGGCCGTCCAGGCCGCCGAGAAGGCCTGGCCGGCGTGGCGTGCCAAGACCGCCAAGGAACGCGCCGCCATCCTCATGCGCTGGTACCAGCTGCTGCTGCAGAACGCCGAGGACCTGGCGCGGCTGATGACCGCCGAGCAGGGCAAGCCGCTGGCGGAAGCGCGCGGCGAGGTCACCTACGGCGCCAGCTTCATCGAGTGGTTCGCCGAGGAGGCCAAGCGCGTCTACGGCGAGACGGTGCCCACCACCGACAACAACAAGCGCTACCTGGTGCTCAAGCAGCCCATCGGCGTGTGCGCGGCCATCACGCCGTGGAATTTACCGATCGCGATGATCACGCGCAAGGTCGCGCCGGCGCTGGCCGCCGGCTGCCCGGTGGTGATCAAGCCGGCCGAGGCCACGCCGCTGTCCGCCCTGGCGGTGGCCGAGCTGGCGCAGCGCGCGGGCATGCCCGCGGGCGTGCTCAACGTCATCACCGCCGACGCGCAGCGCTCGATCGAGGTCGGCAAGGTGCTGTGCGACAGCGACACCGTGCGCCACCTGAGCTTCACCGGCTCCACCGAGGTCGGCCGCATCCTGATGCAGCAGTGCGCGCCCACGGTCAAGAAGCTCAGCCTGGAGCTCGGCGGCAACGCGCCCTTCATCGTCTTCGACGACGCGGACATCGACAGCGCCGTCGAAGGGGCGCTGGCGAGCAAGTACCGCAACGCCGGCCAGACCTGCGTCTGCGCCAACCGGCTGTACGTGCAGGACGGCGTGTACGAAGCCTTCCTGAGCAAGCTCACCGAGCGCGCGGCACAGCTCAGGGTGGGCAACGGCTTCGAGCCCGGCGTGCAGGTGGGTCCGCTGATCGAGCCCGCGGCGCTGGAGAAGGTGGAGGCACACGTGGCCGACGCGCTGGACAAGGGCGCGCGGCTCATGGGCGGCGGCGCGCGCGTGCAGGGCCTGGGCAGCAACCTGTTCTATGCGCCCACGGTGCTGGCCGACGTCACGCGCGAGATGCTGTGCACGCGCGAGGAGACCTTCGGTCCCGTGGCGCCGGTGCAGCGCTTCAGCACCGAGGCCGAAGCCATCGAGCTGGCCAACGCCACCGAGTTCGGCCTGGCGAGCTACTTCTACAGCCGCGACATCGGCCGCATCTTCCGTGTCGGCGAGGCGCTGGAGTACGGCATGGTGGGCGTGAACACCGGGATCATTTCCACCGCCGAGGTGCCTTTCGGCGGCGTGAAGCAATCGGGCCTGGGGCGCGAGGGCTCGCACCACGGCATCGAGGACTATGTGGAAATGAAATACCTCTGCCTGGGGGACATTCAGAAATAATCGCGCCCGCCCAGACCCCGGTCGAGGGAGTCGCCGCGCGCCCGGTGCGGCCCCCGGCCGGTCTGCTCTTTGACTCCCATGAACCTTGCTCTTGAAACGCGGCACTGGGTGCTGCTGGTTTTCATCGTCTCGGCGCTGTATGCGCATTTCCGCGGCCGCGTGCGTTTTGGCATGGTGCGCGCGCTGCTGGACTTCCAGGTGCTGCTGGCGCCGGTGAACGCGCTGATGTACCTCTTCTCGCGCACGCCGCGCGGGGCCTACATCGACCCGCGCGAGTTTCCGGAGATGAAGGTGCTGGCCGACAACTGGCAGCTGATCCGCGAGGAGGCGATGCGGCTGAACGAGGGCGGTGCCATCCGCGCCGCCGAGGGCCACACCGACCTGGGCTTCAACAGCTTCTTCCGCACCGGCTGGAAGCGCTTCTACCTGAGCTGGTACGGGCAGGACCTGCCCTCGGCGCAGCAGCAGTGCCCGCAGACGGTGAAGCTGCTCAAGGGCATTCCGTCGGTGAAGGCGGCGATGTTCGCCTCGCTGCCGCCGGGCGCGACGCTGGTGCGCCACCGCGACCCCTACGCCGGCTCGCTGCGCTACCACCTCGGCCTCGCCACGCCCAACGACGCGGGCTGCTACATCGAGGTGGACGGCCAGCGCTACCACTGGCGCGACGGCGAGGCGGTGATGTTCGACGAGACCTACATCCACCACGCCGCCAACACCACGCAGCAGCAGCGGGTGATCCTGTTCTGCGACGTGGAACGGCCGCTGTGGTTCGCGCCGGCACGCTGGTTCAACCGCCTCTTCGCGCGCCACGTCATGGCTGCCGCGGCAACCCAGAACGTGCCCGGCGAGCACGTGGGCGCGCTGAACCGTTTCTTCCAGGGCTTCTATGCCGTGCGCAAGAAGGCCAAGGACCTCAAGGCGCGCAGCCGCACGACCTACTACGTGGGCAAGTGGGCGCTGATCCTGGGCGCGCTGTGGGCGCTGTTCTGGTGAGCCTCCGCCGCCGCCATGAATGACGAGGGCCGCATCCGCGGCCCTCGTCATTTCGTAGACCTCTCGGGGAGGTCATCACCCGTTCGCCCTGAGCCTGTCGAAGGGCAGGCGCTCGGTTGGGGCTTCGACAAGCTCAGCCCGAACGGTTCTTTTCTTGTTCGGAAAACGAGTGGCTTTCACTCCTCGTCGTTGGCCGCCGGCACCGCGCCGCGCTCGCTGAAGTTGGCGTAGCCGGCGCGTCCCAGCGCGGGCGCCGCGGCGGCCAGCGCCACCGAACGGCGCAGCAGCTCGTGGGCGTCCTTGCCCTCCTCCGGGCTCAGGCTGATGCCCAGGGCCACGCCCACCGCCACGGCCTCCCCCTGCAGGCTGAAAGGCCGCTGCAGCGCCGCGATGAGCTTGTCGGCGACCTTGCGCGCGTCGCCCGGGGCGTCGATCCAGGCCAGCAGCACGGCGAAGCTGTCGTGGCCGATGGAGGCCACCACGTCGCTGGCGCGCAGCCCGGCACGCAGCCGCACCGCCACCTTGCGCCGCAGCACATGGGCCGACTCGCCGCCCAGCCGCGCCTGCACGGTGGCGAAGCCCTCCACGCGCACGACCAGCAGCGCCATCGGCGCGGGCTCGCGCTCGCGCAGCGCCAGCAGGTGGCTGACGTGCTCGATGAGCTGCGCATGGTTGGGCAGCCCGGTGGCGACGTCGGTGGTCCAGGCGCCACGCTCGGTGCGCTGGATCTGCTGGCGTTCGACGCCCAGCCGCAGCGCGCGCGCCACCTCGTCGGCCGGCGCGCCCAGCGGCAGCAGGTCCTGCACGCCGCGGCGCACCAGCGCCAGGCCGTCCTCAGGCCGTGCCAGGCCCGCCACCAGCGCGCAGTCCAGCACCGTGGACGACAGCGAGGGCCAGTTCAGCAGCGCCTGCAGCGCCGCCGCATCGGGCAGCGCCACCCACAGCGCATCGGCCGGCGCCTGCTGCAGCAGCACGGCGGCGGCGTCGAGGTCATCGCAGGCGCGGACATCGAAACCACCCCAGCCGGAAACCTCCAGCCCGGTCGGCTGGGTGCCGACAGCAATCACGCGCAAGGGATTCATGGCGGCCTCCTCCAGGCGCTGGCATATGCGCCGCATGGTACGACCGCCGCAAAAACGACCAGGGCCGCACGAGGCGGCCCTGGAAGGAGTGGTTCCCTGGAGCGGGCGAAGGGAGTCGAACCCTCGTCTTTGGCTTGGGAAGCCAAGGTAATAGCCGTTATACGACGCCCGCGCAGCCGCCCATTATAAGCACCCGAATTGGGGTTTTCGCCCCGGCCGGCGCCTCTTTCCGTTCTGCGCCGGCCGGGTGTGGCGCGCACGGCACAATGCGGCCCCTTTCGGCGCCGCCTTCCGTCCGCGGCGCGCTTCATTCCGCTTTCCGCCATGACGACCGACGACGCCTCCGCCCCGACGACCTCCACTCCCACGCACGAGCGCGCCATCCGCAGCTACGTGCTGCGCGCCGGCCGCATGGGCACGGGCCAGCAGCGCGCGCTGGCCGAGCTGGGCCCGCGCTTCGTGCTGCCCTACCAGGACACGCCGCTGGACCCCGCCGCCGTGTTCGGCCGCCAGGCACCGCTGGTGCTGGAGATCGGCTTCGGCATGGGCGACGCCACCGCGCAGATCGCCGCCAAGCTGCCGGACCACGACTTCATCGGCGTGGAGGTGCACACCCCCGGCGTGGGCGCGCTGCTCAAGCGCATCGGCGAGCAGGAGCTCACGAACCTTCGCATCGTCCAGCACGACGCGGTGCAGGTGCTGGAGCACATGGTCGCGCCCGCCTCGCTGGCCGGCGTGCACATCTTCTTCCCCGATCCCTGGCACAAGAAGAAGCACAACAAGCGCCGCCTGATCCAGTCGCCCTTCGTGGCCAAGCTGGTCACGCGGCTGGCCCCCGGCGGCTACCTGCACTGCGCCACCGACTGGCAGCCCTACGCCGAGCAGATGCTGGAGGTGCTCTCGGCCGAACCGGCGCTGCAGAACACCGCCGAAGCCTATGCGCCGCGCCCCGACTACCGGCCGCTGACCAAGTTCGAGGCCCGCGGCCTGCGCCTGGGCCACGGCGTGTGGGACCTGGTGTTCAGGAAGCGCTGAGGCTGGGCTTCAGCCGCGCGAGGAACGGTAGGGCTCCTCGTCAGCGATGAAGTCCTGCTCGGCCAGCGCGTCCTGCACCCAGACCGCGACGCCGGGCGAGGCCCACACGCGGGCCATGTACTCGGCCACGTCCTGCGGCACCGGCAGCGCGTAGGTCCGCAGCCGGCTCACCACGGGCGCGTAGTAGGCGTCGGCCGCCGAGAACTCGCCGAACAGGAACGGGCCGCCGCTGGTGCGCAACGCGTCCTGCCACAGCGCCACGATGCGCGCCACGTCGCGCTGCACGCCCGCGTCGGCCATCGCCTGCGCGCCCGCCTCGGCCAGCTGCGCCTCGATGTTCATCCCGCACTTGCTACGCAGCGCGCCGAAGCCGGCGTGCATCTCGGCGCAGATCGAGCGCGCCCTGGCGCGCACCTTGACGTCGCGCGGCCAGATCGCGTGCTCGGGGAAGCGGTCGGCCAGGTACTCGGTGATCGCCAGCGTGTCCCAGACCGCGAGATCGCCGTCCATCAGCACCGGCACCTTGCCTACGGGCGTGAAGGCGGCGAGTTGACGGTAGAACTCCGAGCCCGGCGTGAAGTCGAACCGCAGCTTGACCTCCTCGAACGCAATGCCGAAGTGCTTCATCAGCACCCACGGCCGCATGGACCAGGAGGAGTAGTTCTTGTTGCCGATCACCAGACGCATTTCAGGACTCCTTCGTGTTGGAAAGCTCGTTGCTCAGTCCACCCACTCGACCCAGCCCGTGTAGGCCGTGAGCAGCACGATGGCACCGAAGACGAGGCGGTACCAGGCGAAGGGCACGAAGTCGTGCGTGGAGACGTAGCGGATGAGCCAGCGGATGCACAGCAGCGCGCTCACGAAGGCCACCACCGTGCCCACCGCGAACATCGGCAGGTCATGCAGGTACAGCGCATCGCGCTGCTTCCACACCGAGTACGCGCCCGCGCCCATCAGCGTCGGGATGCCCAGGTAGAAGCTGAACTCGGTCGCGGCCTTGCGCGAGAAGCCCAGCAGCATCGCGCCCATGATGGTGGCGCCGGAGCGGCTGGTGCCCGGGATCAGCGCCAGGCACTGCAGCAGCCCGACCTTGAGCGCGTCCAGCCCGCTCATCTGGTCCACCGTCTCCACGCGCGCCAGGCGCTGGCCCTCGGTGTCGGACTGCCCGTAGCGGGCGCGGTGGATGCGCTCGATCCACAGGATCAGCAGCGCGCCCACGATGAAGGCCATCGCCACCGGCACGGGCTTGAACAGGTGCGCCTTGATGGTCTTGCCCAGCGCCAGGCCCAGCACCACCGCCGGGATGAAGGCCACCAGCACGTTGAGCGCGAAACGCCGCGCCACGGGGTCGCCGCTGCCCAGCCCGCGCACCGTGCCCATCAGCCGTTGGCGGTACTCCCAGACAACGGCGAACATGGCGCCGGTCTGGATCGCGATCTCGAACACCTTGGCCGTCTCGCCGCCGAAGTTCAGCAGCGAGCCGGCCAGGATCAGGTGTCCGGTAGAGGAAATCGGCAGGAACTCCGTCAGACCCTCGACCACGCCCATCACGGCGGCCTTCAACAGCAGCATCCAGTCCACGTCAGCTCCGCTCCGCGCAAAGCCGGTGATGTTAGCCGCCGCTCGTTGCGCGCCCGCGACGGTTGTCGCGGCAACGGTCGGTCAGCGTGCGGACACGGACGTGAAATGCACCACGAGCCCCTGCGCCGTGACGTCGATGGGCCCCACGCCCAGCCCCGCGCGCTGCAGCCGCTGGCGCTGCTCCTCGGGCATCTGCCACAGCGCCAGGCCTTCGAGCAGCTGCTCCGCCAGCAAGCGGCCCACGCGCTGCGAGGAGGCCGGCAGCCCGCGCGGCAAGGTGTCGAGCTCCAGACGCTGCACGCGCACCTGCGACAGGCGCAGCGTGGCGTCCTGCGCCTCCCAGCGCAGCGCGCCGTCGAAGCCGACGCGCCCGGCGTGGCTGGAGTCGAACAGCCGCTCGCGCAGCTGCAGCGCGAAGTCGCAGGCCAGGCGGTTCTGCTCCGGCAGCAGCACCACCTGCGGCGCGCTCAGCGTGAGGTCCAGGACCTCCAGCACCCGCTGCGTGCGCGGAAAGCGCCGCGCCAGGCGCTCGTCGAGCTCGGACTGGGAAAGGGTGAGCTGCGAGGGCAGCCCGAGGTTGCCGCAGCCCGACAGGGCCAGGCCCAGCGGCGCGAGGCCAGACAGCAAAAGACGGCGGCGCGAGAGGGTCATGGAGAAATTCTAGGCAGTGCCGCGCAGCGCTTGTGGCGCCACCGCAAGCCCCATGACATGGGGGCCGCCTAGAATCCGCGCCGTCGATTCACGCCGTCTCACCCACACAACCATGAACGTCGAACAAGCCCGCTTCAACATGATCGAGCAGCAGATCCGCCCCTGGGATGTGCTGGATTCGGAAGTGCTCACGCTGCTGGGCGTGATGAAGCGCGAGGATTTCGTGCCCGCCTCGCAGCGGGCCCTGGCCTTCGTGGACATGATGGTGCCGCTGCGCGAAGGCGGCGCCGCCGGCCAGTGCATGCTCGAGCCCAAGCTCGAAGCCCGGCTGCTGCAGGAGCTGCGGCTGCAGCGCCACGAGAAGGTGCTGGAAGTCGGTGCCGGCTCGGGCTACATGGCCGCGCTGCTGGCGCACCGTGCGCAGCAGGTGTTCACGCTGGAGATCGTCCCGGAGCTGGTGGAGCTGGCCAAGGCCAACCTCAAGCGCGCCGGCGTGAGCAACGCCACCGTGCGCAAGGCCGACGGCTCGCAGGGCCTGCCCGGCGAGGCGCCGTTTGACGCCATCGTGCTGTCGGGCTCGGTGGCCTCGGTGCCGCAGGCGCTGCTGGAGCAGCTCAAGATCGGCGGCCGCCTGGTGGCCGTCGTGGGCCAGGAGCCGATGATGCGCGCCACGCTTTTCACCCGCACCGGCGAGCGCGAGTTCGGCGAGGTGCGCCTGTTCGACACCGTCGCGCCGCGCCTGCTCAACTTCCCCGAGCCGCCGCGCTTCGCCTTCTGAGGCACGGGCCGAGCCATGCCGCGCCTTCGCGTCACCGAGCTGCAGGACTTCCTGCAGGCGCAGTCCGCGCGCGCGCCCGTGCTGCTGGACGTGCGCGAGCCCTGGGAGATCGAGCGCGCCGCGCTGCGCCTGCCGGGCGCGCGCGCGCTGGACATTCCCATGGGCGAGCTGACCTCGCGCCTGAACGAGTTGCCCGACGACGCACCCATCGTGTGCCTGTGCCACCACGGCGTGCGCAGCGCCCACGTGGCGGCCTGGCTGGAGCGCAACGGATTCGACGAGGTCTGGGACGTGGTCGGCGGCATCGATGCCTGGTCGCTGGAGATGGACCGCGCGCTGCCGCGCTACTGAAACCCCGGGCGGCCGCCCCGGCGGCGGCCCGCCAACGATCCCCCTCGCCCACATGCCGTTTCCCAAGAAGTTCCGCCGCCTCGTTGGCCTGCTGCTGGCGCTGGCCGGCACGGCGCAAGCGCAGGGGCTGACCGAGCTGTACCAGGCCGCCCGCGGCTTCGACGCCGCCTACCTCAGCGCGCGCGCGCTGGCCGAGTCGGCTCCCTACCGCGCGGCGCAGAGCGATGCGCTCAACCGTCCCAACATTGCCCTGGCCGGCAGCGCCACGCGCACCGAGGGCAGCTTGAG
>JAEYPG010000359.1 GCA_023410975.1 Pseudomonadota bacterium | reverse complement strand
GCCTCGGCCTGCGGCGCCGGCACGGGCGAGGGAGCCGGCGGCGCGGGGGCCGGGGTGGGTGCGGACGCCTGCGCCGCCTGCAGGGCCGCCACGCGCCGGTACAGCGCCTGCAGCGCCTGCTCGTAGGCCGGGGCCACGTCGTCCGGGCCGCCGACGTTCATGCACAGGTCCTGCAGCAGCCCGTTGTGCAAGCCGTACACCCAGCCGTGCACCACCACGCTCTGGCCGCGCAGCCAGGCGTCCTTGACCACCGTGGTCTGGCACACGTTGAGCGCCTGCTCCAACACGTTGAGCTCGCACAGCGCGTCGATGCGCATCTCGGCCGGGATGCTGAAGAGCCAGTCGCGGTGCTTGTCGCGCACGTCCTGCACATGGCGCAGCCAGTTGTCCACCAGGCCCACGCGCAGGTCGTAGAGCGCGGCCTTGACGCCGCCGCAGTTGGAGTGGCCCACCACGATGACGTGCTGCACCCGCAGCGCGTCCACCGCGAACTGCAGCACCGACAGGCAGTTCAGGTCCGAATGCGCCACCACGTTAGCCACGTTGCGGTGCACGAACAGCTCGCCCGGCAACAGCCCGACCAGCTCGTTGGCCGGCACGCGCGAGTCGGCACAGCCGATCCACAGGTACTGCGGCGTCTGCTGCTTGAGCAGGCGCGAGAAGAAGCCGGGCTCTCGCGCTTCGGTCTCGTCGGCCCACTGGCGGTTGCGCTCGAAGAGATCCTTGAGTTCGTTGGTCATGGCAGAGGGGACGTTGCTGAGGAAACGGAGTGGAGCGCGGCCGCGCGGCGCGCCGGCAAGAGGGCCGCGGCGGGCTTCAGCCGCGCACGTCGGGGCGGCCCTGCACCGTCATCATGGTGGCGGTCATGGTGGCGACGAGCTTCTCGGGGCCGCCGGGCTCGTGCTGCAGCGCGCGGCCCTCGACCACGCTGATGGTGCGCCCGGCCTTGAGCACGCGGCCTTCGCAGCGCAGCCACGGCCCCTGCGCGGGCGCGAGCAGGTTGACCTTGAATTCCACCGACAGCACCGAGGCGTCGGCGGGCATGAGGGAGAAGGCGGCGTAGCCGCAGGCCGAGTCCAGCGCCGTGGTGAGCATGCCCGCGTGCATGAAGCCGTGCTGCTGCGCCAGCTCGGCCTTGTGGCGCAGCACGATCACCACATGGCCCGGCGACACCGCCTCCAGCGTGGCGCCCAGGGTGTGCATGGCGCCCTGGCGCGCGAAGTTGTCGCGTACGCGCTGGGCATAGCCGGCGTCTGCGGGAACGAAGCTCATCAATCCTCCAGGTACTCGGCGCGAATCCCCGGATTTTAGGGGGGCTGACTACACTGCCCCGGATGAGCACGCCGCAGGACCAAGCCCTCCACTACCCGCTGGGCGACCAGCTGCCCGCACCCGGCCAGGCGCTGGACCTGGCGCCCGGCGTGCGCTGGGTGCGCTGGGTGCGCATGGGACTCCCTTTCGCGCTGGACCACGTCAACCTCTGGCTGCTGCGCGACCGCATCGACGGCGTGGACGGCTGGACCGCGGTGGACACCGGCATCGCCAACGACGCCACGCGCGCGGCCTGGGAACAGCTTTTCCGCGAGGCCCTGGACGGCTTGCCGCTGCTGCGCCTGGTCGTCACGCACATGCATCCCGACCACATCGGGCTGGCGCAGTGGCTCACCGTGCGCTGGAACTGCCGGCTGTGGATCAGCGCCACCGACTACCACGCGGCCTGCACCGGCAGCCGCACCACCACGGGCCACGGCGGCGCCGCGGCGGCAGCTTTCTTCGGCCGCCACGGCCTGTCCGACCCCGAGGCGCTGGACAAGGTGAGCCGGCGCGGCGGCTACTACGCCAGCATGGTGCCGGAGGTGCCCGCGCAGTTCGCGCGGCTGCTCGACGGCCAGCGCCTGCGCATCGGCGAGCACGACTGGCACTGCATCGCCGGCTACGGCCACGCGCCCGAGCACATCAGCCTGCACTGCCCGGCGCTGGGCGTGCTGATCTCGGGTGACATGCTGCTGCCGCGCATCTCCACCAACGTCAGCGTGCTGGACCAGGAGCCCGAGGCCAACCCGCTGCCGCTGTACCTGGCGTCGCTGGAGCGCCTGGCGGTGCTGCCGGCCAAGACGCTGGTGCTCCCCTCGCACGGCAAGCCTTTCGTCGGCATCGGGCCGCGCGTGGCGCAGTTGCGCGAGCACCACGAGAAGCGGTTGCAGGAGGTGCTGCAGGCCTGCGCCGTGCAGCCGCTGCATGCCGCGGGGCTGCTGCCGTTGCTGTTCCGCCGTCCGCTGGACCTGCACCAGACCACCTTCGCCATGGGCGAGGCCATCGCGCACCTGCACGCGCTGTGGCAGGACGGGCGGCTGCAGCGGCTGGCGGGCCCGGACGGCGTCTGGCGCTTCGCGCCGCCCTGACACGGGCCGGCTCCACACAGAAAGAAATACAAACCCGTTCGGGCTGAGCTTGTCGAAGCCCTGCACCGCCAACCGAGCGCCTGCCCTTCGACAAGCTCAGGGCGAACGGGCAACGCGGTCGTCGGCCAGCAAATCCGGTTCGGCAAAAAAACGGGCCTGCCACTTTCGTGGACAGGCCCAGTGGTGCACCGCCCTCGCCGTCGGACGCGGCCTCCTCCCGCGGTGCACGCCGTCATGGACAGCGTGGTGACAGTTTGCGACACACCCCGTATTCCGACTCCACCGAAGGCGGGGGATCGTCGTGATGAATGCACGGCAATGCGCTAGCGCTCGGTAACAGGCATAAGGCGGCTTTCCCTCTCCGCCCCAAAACTTGCTCAGTCCAGCGCCGGCAGCACCGCCGCGCGCAGCGCGGCACGGCGGCTCGCGAAGTCCGGCAGCACGGCGCGCACATGGGCCCAGAAGGCGGCGCTGTGGTTCATCTCGCGCAGGTGCGCCAGCTCGTGCACCACCACGTAGTCGATGAGCGCCGGCGCCAAGTGCACCAGGCGCCAGTTCAGTCGGATCACGCCGGCAGCACTGGCGCTGCCCCAGCGCGTGCGGGCCGCCGACAGCGCCAGCCGCGCCGGCCGCACGCCCATCAGCGGCGCATGCAGCGCGCAGCGCTCCCTGAACACTTCCAGCGCCCGCGCCTGCAGCC
>JAEYPG010000356.1 GCA_023410975.1 Pseudomonadota bacterium | reverse complement strand
GCCCAGCGCGGCGGCCAGGCACAGCAGGCGCCGGCGCGCGGCATCGGGCAACGGTGCGGGGCAACGCATGCCGCGACTGCGACTTCAGGCCTTGGCCTTGCGGCGGCGGGCCATGCCCAGCACCGCGGCGCCCAGCAGCGCCAGCGTGGAGGGCTCGGACACCGGCGCCGGCTCGCCGCCGCTGCTGGCCAGCGCCGCGCCGTAGAGGTACTGGATGCCCGCGATGTCGTCCGCCTGCGGCCCGGTGAAGCCTTCGTTGTAGTACGGAGCCATCAGCGCGCCGCCGTCGCCGGAGTGCTTCAGGCCCAGCGCGTGGCCGAGCTCGTGCGTGAACACCTGGTAGATGTCGATGCCGGAGCCGGCGTAGCCGATGGTCCAGTTCTCGGAGGTGTCGAAGTGGATGTCACCCGCGGCGGAGCTGCCGTTGGGGGGCGGGTAGAAGCCGTGGGCCAGGACGTTGTAGGCGCCGTCCATGTAGTGGCCGCCAATGCGCAGCTGGCCGGAGGTCGTGGTGGGAGCGTTGAAGTACGCGCCGTCGTCGGCCACCTGCACGAAAGTCAGGTTGGCCACCGCCGACCACGAGTCGAAGGCACGCTGGATCTCGCCCAGGTAGTTGGCGGGCATGAAGGACGACAGCGACTGCACGGTACAGCCCGCGTATTCCTGGGAGCAGCTCACGCCGCTGCTCATCAGGCTCCAGGTGATGGTGGCGCCGGTGCCCATGGTGGGGTCCCCCCACTTGGTTCCGCTCAACACATAGGCCGACGCCGAGATCGGAGCCGCCATCGCGGCCACCAGGGCCAGGCCAGTCAATGCTTTTCTCATCTTTCCCTACTTCAACAACAGCCGGACAGCCAGTCACAGCGAACCGCGCCAGCCCCCAAGAAACTGAAATTTTTTTGTTACATCGTCATTATCAGAAGGAAGCACAGGTCAGGGGTTGATTTCCGCCACATCGCTTCACGAAGCACCGCCCGGCGGTCGGAATTCACGCGGCCTGCCAATCGGCGGGCGGCAAGCAGCG
Organism: Pseudomonadota bacterium; assembly: GCA_023410975.1. Taxonomy (GTDB): domain Bacteria; phylum Pseudomonadota; class Gammaproteobacteria; order Burkholderiales; family Burkholderiaceae_C; genus Azohydromonas. Next base: position 8,445 of record JAEYPG010000356.1, on the reverse strand, counting down.
GGTGCCGCTACGCCGCCGTGGCGGCGCTCGCCCGTACTTGGCGCCGCCGCACCGCCACGCCCGCCAGGCCGGCGGCGAACAGCAGCAGCGGAGCGGGCTCGGGAATGGGTGCAGGCGGACCGTAGAGGAAGCGCGCGCCGGCGATGTCGTCGGCCTGAGGCCCGCGGAAGGCTTCGGAATAGACCGGGTTCATCAGCGCCTGCACACCGGTGACATGCCCGAGCCCGATGGCGTGGCCGATCTCGTGGGTCACGACCTGGAAGACGTCATGGCCCGGGCCTTCGAAGCCGATGGCCCAGTTCTCGGCCGTGTCCAGGAACAGGTCGCCGGCCGCGCTGTAGCCGTTGATCGGCGGGAAATAGGTGAAGGCCAGCGTGCCCAGCGCGCCGTCCACGGTGTGGGCGCCAATGCGGATGTCGCCCGAGGCCGTGGGCGCATTGAAGGCTGCGCCGTCGTCGGCCACCTGCTTGAAGGTCAGGCCCGCCACCTTGGACCAGGCAGCGAAGGCCAGCTGGATCTGTTCCAGGTAGCCGGTAGGCATGAAGCTGTCCAGCGCCGTGGTCTTGCAGCCCGCGAACTCCAGCTCGCAGCTCACGCCGCCAGCCATCAGGCTCCAGGTCACGGTGGCCGGGGTACCGTAGGTCGGCGAACCCCACTTGCCGGGAGAGGTGGGGCCCAGCTCGTAAGCCGAGGCCAAGAGCGGAACGGACACCAGCGCGGACAGCGCAACGCACACCAGGGTTTTCTTCACGGCACCTCCTGAGGGAATGAAGGAGGCTGCACCGGCAAGCGCTGCCGCGACCGGCGCGCACCCGGCAAGCCCCGCCACCGGCGGCGGGGGGCCACCGGCAGCGGCCAGTATTGGCACGGCCCCCGGCGCCATGAAGACCAGGGCCCGTACGGGTTGTGTGAAGCGGTATCCAACCCCCGGCAATGAGCCATGCCGGCCGGGGTTGGCGAGGGCTTACAGCGCTGCGGCGAACACCGCGTCGAGCTGCCGTTTCCAGCCGTCCCTGGTGGCCTGGTCAACGAAGCTGGCTTCGAAGCTGTTGAGCGCGAGCTGGTAGGCCTCGCGCGCGCCCAGCTGCGGCAGCGCCTCGAACAGCTCGACGAAGTTCTGATTCAGGTAGCCGCCGAAGTAGGCCGGGTCGTCGGAGTTGACGGTGACGACCAGCCCCTGCTCCAGCAGCGCCCCGATGTTGTGCTCGGCCAGCGTGCCGAACACGCACAGCTTGACGTTGGACAGCGGGCACACCGTCAGCGGCACGCGCTCGCGCGCCAGGCGCTGCACCAGCTCGGGGCTCTCCACGCAGCGCACGCCGTGGTCGATGCGCTCGGCACCGAGCAGGTCCAGCGCCTCCTCGATGTAGGCCGGCGGCCCCTCCTCGCCCGCGTGCGCCACCACGTGCAGGCCCATCGCGCGGCAGCGCTCGAACACGCGCGCGAACTTGGAGGGCGGATGCCCGCGCTCGCTGCTGTCCAGCCCCACGCCGACGAAGTACTGGCGCCAGGGCAGCGACTGCTCCAGCGTCTTGAGGGCGTCCTCCTCGCTGAGGTGGCGCAGGAAGCACATGATCAGCCGGCTGCTGATGCCCAGCTCCTGGTGCGCGCGCTGGCAGGCGTGGTGCAGGCCGAGGATCACGGTCTCGAAGGGCACGCCGCGCTCGGTGTGCGTCTGCGGGTCGAAGAACAGCTCGGCGTGCACGACGTTGTCGGCGGCGGCGCGCTCGAAGTAGGCCCAGGCCATGTCGAAGAAGTCTTCCTCCTTGAGCAGCACGCTGGCGCCGGCGTAGTAGATGTCGAGGAAGCTCTGCAGGTCCGTGAAGGCGTAGGCCGCGCGCAGCGCCTCCACGCTCTCGTACTTCAGCGCCACGCCGTTGCGTTGCGCCAGCTTGAAGATCAGCTCGGGCTCCAGCGAGCCCTCGATGTGGATGTGCAGCTCCGCCTTGGGCATGCGGCGCAGCAGCGCGTTCAGGGGTTCGTGGCCGGTCAGGTTGGTCATGGCGCGAAGGGGCCGGATGTGGAAATCGGCCCATTCTCGCCCTTGGCGCGGCGCGTCACCGCGCCCCGGCACCGGGACTTCAGCGCACCGCCGGCAGCGAACCGGGCGCCGTCGTGTTGAACAGGCAGCCCGGATGGCCGAAGGGGTTGCTCAGGTCGAACACGATGTTGTCGGGCCGCTGCGGATCGCCCGAGACGGGGAACAGGCCGCCGAGGAAGTCCATGTCCAGGTAGCGGCGCAGGCGCCAGCCGATCATGTGGTCGGCGCAGGAGGTGTCGCCGCTCACGCCCACGCCGCCGACGATCTTGCGCGACGAGTTGTAGAGCGCCAGCCCGCCGCCGAACACGTTCACGCCGCCGATGCGCCGCCCCACCATGTAGTCACTCGGCGAGCCATAGCCTGCGGGGTTGCCGCCATAGGCGGTGTCGTGGTCCACGGGGTTGCTCTCCTGCAGCCCGAACAGGCTGCCGCCGGGCTGCACCGCCGCGTAGAGGTTGGCGCTTGACAGGGCCAGGCCGTTGGGGAACTTGGGCGTGGCGCTGCTGGCCTGCAGGCTGAAAGCGTTGGCGGTGTTGGCCTTTTGCGCCGAGATCACGCGGCTGCCCGGCCACTGCGCACCGCGGTCCGGTCCGGAGAAAGCCACCGCGCACACGACACCGTCGCGGTCCACCAGCGTGGCCCACATCTGCAGGTCCAGCCCGCTGGTCTCGTCATTCACGGCCTGCTGCAGCGCTGCCTTGAGCTGGGCATGACCGGGCAACGCACGGCAGCCCGGGCTGGGCCCCCGGTCACCGTCGGGATGGGCTTGTGCGCCCACGGCGCCCAAGCCCAGGGCGGCGGCGGCGGCAATACGGCGGAGGTGGAAGTTTTGCATGGTTGTCCCCTCGACTGGCTCGTGCCGGACATTGCAGCGCCGCTGCACGCCGCCGCGGCGCCGTCCGGCACGGTGCCGAGGACTTCGGGCGGCAGGGCGCCCTCGCGCAAGCGGGGCCCTCCGTAGCGGTCAAGGCTCGCCGACTGCACATCGCGGCCGATGGTGCCGCCGCGCTCCCGGCCGTGTCGCCTCGCCTGCCCTGGCCCGGGGGTTGCGCCTGCAACAATAGGCTTTGGTTCCTCCTCTGGCAGCCTTCACGCCGCATCACGCAATCTCACGCCCTGCCGCGCACCGACACCAAAAAAAACCGCCGCGCCTTGAGGCAGCGGCGGTTCGGTGCGCGCACGGGCCGCGATGCGGCCTGTGCGCTGCAGCAAGCGCTTACTTGGCGTTGGGCAGCTTGCCCTCCACGCCCTTCACGTACCAGTTGATCTTGTGCAGGAACTCGTCGTCGGCGGTCTCGCCGTCCTTGAGCAGCGGCTTGCCGTCCTGGCCGACGATGGGGCCCTTCCAGATGGCGAAGCTGCCGTCCTTCAGGCCGGCCTTGACCTTCTCCAGCGCTTCCTTGGCGTCGGCGGGCACCTTGTCGGAGAGGCTCACCAGGTCGATGGCGCCTTCCTTGACGCCCCACCAGGTGTTGGGGCCGGTCTTCCAGGTGCCTTCGAGCATCTCGCCCACGGCCTTCTTGTAGTACGGCGCCCAGTTGATGACGGCCGAGCCCAGGTGCGCGTTGGGGCCGAACTTGCTCATGTCCGAATCCCAGCCGAAGCCGAACTTGCCGGCCTTCTCAGCGGTCTGCAGCACGGCCGAGGAGTCGGTGTTCTGCATCAGCACGTCGGCGCCCTGGTTGATCAGGCTCTGCGCGGCCTCGCCTTCCTTGGGCGGGTCGAACCACTTGTTGACCCACACCACCTTGGTCTTGACCTTGGGGTTGACCGACTGCGCGCCCAGGGTGAAGGCGTTGATGTTGCGGATCACCTCGGGGATGGGAATCGAGGCCACCACGCCCAGCGTGCTGGTCTTGGTCACCTTGCCGGCGATCACGCCGGCCATGTAGGCGCCCTCGTAGGTGCGGCTGTCGTAGGTGCGCATGTTCTCGGCGCTCTTGTAGCCGGTGGCATGCTCGAACCGCACGTCCTTGCTGTCCTCGGCAACCTTGAGCATCTGCTCCATGTAGCCGAAGGTGGTGCCGAAGACGAGCTTGTTGCCCTGGGCAACCATGTCGCGGATCACGCGCTCGGCGTCGGCCGCCTCGGGCACGTTCTCGACGAAGCTGGTCTGGATGCGGTCGCCGAACTCCTTCTCCACTTCCAGCCGGGCGCGGTCGTGGGCGAAGGTCCAGCCCGCGTCGCCCACCGGGCCGACGTAGGCGAAGGCCACCTTCAGCGGCTCGGGCTTGGCCGCGGCCGCCGGCGCGGAGGCCGGGGCGGACGCCGCCGGCGCGGCAGGCGCGGCTTCTTCCTTCTTGCCGCAGCCCACCAGGGCAGCGGTGGCCGCCAGCGAGGCCCAGCCGGTCAGGCGCAGCAGCGATCGCTTGGAAATCGTCATGTAAATCCTCTCTTGGGTTTGCGAGGTTGTGGGGTCAACTTGAGAAAAAACGGCCAGCCTCAGGAGCCGGGGAAGAAGGGCTTGCCCAGCGAGGCCGGCATGTTGGCGCGAATCCACGTGGGGTTGCGCGAGATGAGCACCAGCACCAGCACCGTGGCGAGGTAGGGCAGCATGGTCAGCAGCTGGCTGGCCACCTCCACGCCCTCGCCCTGCAGGTGGAACTGCAGCATCGTGACGCCGCCGAAGAGGTACGCGCCCAGCAGCACGCGCGCCGGGCGCCAGGTGGCGAAGGTGGTCAGCGCCAGCGCGATCCAGCCCTTGCCGGCGATCATCCCTTCCACCCACAGCGGCGTGTAGATCACCGAGACGTAGGCGCCCGCGAGCCCGCACAGCGCGCCGCCGGCCATCACCGCCGCCAAGCGGATGCGCCGCACCGGGTAGCCCAGCGCATGCGCCGACTCGGGCGACTCGCCCACCGCGCGCAGCACCAGCCCGGCGCGCGAGCGGTAGAGGAACCAGGCCAGGCCGATGGCCAGCGCGATGGCGAGGTAGACCATCGGGTGCTGCTTGAAGAAGGCCGGGCCGACGAAGGGGATGTCCGCCAGCCCCGGGATCTCGAAGCGCGCGCGCTCGGGCAGCTTCTCCTGCGTGTAGCGGATGCCCACGAAGGCCGAGAAACCCGCGCCGAAGAGGCTCAGCGCCAGGCCCGTGGCGTACTGGTTGGTGTTGAGCCAGATCACCAGCGCGCCGAAGGCCGCGGCCAGCAGCGCCCCGGCCAGCGCGCCGGCGCCGAAGGCCAGCACGTCCGAGCCGGTGTGCACCGCGGTGGCGAAGCCGGCGATGGCGGCCACGAGCATCATCCCCTCGGCGCCGAGGTTGAGGATGCCCGCGCGTTCGTTGATCAGCAGGCCGAGCGCGGCGATCGCCAGCACGGTGCCGGCGTTGAGCGTGGCGGCCAGCAGCAGGGCGAGCGCTTCCATCAGGCGCTCCTTTGCGCGGTGGCGGCCGCCGCGGCGGCCCGGGCGCCGCGCTGCCAGCGCAGGCGGTAGTGGATGAGCGTGTCGCAGGCCAGCAGGCTGAACAGCAGCAGGCCCTGGAACACGCCGGTGATGGACTTGGGCAGGCCCAGGCGCGACTGCGCCAGCTCCCCGCCGATGTAGAACATGCTCATCAGGATGGCGGACAGCGCGATGCCGCCCGGGTGCAGCCGCCCGACGAAGGCGACGATGATCGCGGCGAAGCCGTAGCCTGCGGGCACGTGCGGCGTGAGCTGGCCCAGCGGCCCCACGGCCTCCAGCGCGCCGGCCAGGCCCGCCGCGCCGCCGGACAGCAGCAGCGCCGTCCACAGCGCGCCGCGCGAGGAGAAGCCCGCATAGCGCGCCGCCAGCGGCGCCAGCCCGCCCACCTGCAGCTGGAAGCCGGCATAAGTGCGGAACAGGAACAGCCAGGCCGCCACCGCCGCCCCCAGCGCGATCAGCACGCCGATATTGGCGCGCAGGCCGTCGACGAGGCGCGGGATCTTGGTGGCCGCGGCGAAGGTGATGGTCTGCGGGAAGTTGAAGCCCTGCGGGTCCTTCCACGGGCCGTAGACCAGGTAGCCCAGCAGCAGCTCGGCCACGTACACCAGCATCAGGCTCACCAGGATTTCATTGGCGTTGAAGCGGTCGCGCAGCAAGGCCGTGATGCCGGCCCAGAGCATGCCGCCGAGCACGCCGGCCAGCAGGATGGGCAGCACGATCCAGCGGCTGCTGTCCGGGCCGGCCTGCATGGCCATCCACCCGGCGCCCAGCGCCCCGAGGATGAACTGCCCCTCCGCACCGATGTTCCAGACGTTGGAGCGGAAGCACACCGCCAGGCCCAGCGCGATCAGCACCAGCGGCACGGCCTTGATGCTGAGCTCGCCCCAGGCGCGGGCGTCCTTGACGGGCTCGATGAAGAAAAGCTGCAGTCCGCGCACCGGGTCCTTGTCCAGCAGCACGAACAGGGCGATGCCGACGAGCACCGTGAGGGCCAGCGCCAACAGCGGCGAGGCCAGGGACATGAGGCCGGACGGCTGCGGCCGGGCTTCGAGTTTCAGCATGGGATTCGATCGGAAAGGTCAGGCCACGGCGGCCGTGGCGGGCTGCGCGCCAGACTCGTCCCGCGGCCACAGGCCGCTCATCCAGGCCCCGATCTGCTCGACCGTGGCCTGCGGGGTGGGAATGCTGGGGCTCAGGCGCCCCTGGGCGATGACGACCAGCCGGTCGCTGATCTCGAACAGCTCGTCGAGCTCCTCGCTCACCACCAGCAGCGCGCAGCCGGCGTCGCGCAGCTTGAGCAGCTCGCCGCGGATCTGCGCCGCCGCGCCCACGTCCACGCCCCAGGTCGGCTGGGAGACGATCAGCAGCTTGGGCCGGGCGTCGATCTCGCGGCCGACGATGAACTTCTGCAGGTTGCCGCCGGACAGGCTCTTGGCGGCCGAGTGCCAGCCGCCGGCCTTGACGTTGAAGCGCTCGATCAGCGACTGCGCCAGCGCCCTCACCTGCGTCCGGCGCAGCCAGCCGCCGGCGGCCACGGGCTCGGTGCGGGTGAGCAGCACGTTGTCCGCCAGCGAGAGGGTGGGCACCGCGCCGCGGCCCAGCCGCTCCTCGGGCACGAAGTGCAGCCCGAGGCGGCGGCGCCGGCTCGGCGAGGCCGTCGCGATGTCGCGGTCGAAGAGCGTGATGCTGCCGCGCGCGGCGCGCCGGTCCTCGCCCGAGAGCGCGGCCATAAGCTCCTGCTGGCCGTTGCCGGAGACGCCGGCCACGCCGACGATCTCGCCGGCGCGTACCTGCAGCGCGATGTCCTGCAGCGTGGTGCCGAACACGTCCTGGCGCTCCAGCCGCAGGCCCTTGACCGCCAGCACCACGTCGCCGGGCGTGGTGGCGGCGTGGCGCAGCTGCGGCGGCTCGCTGCCGATCATCAGGCGCGACAGCGAGGCGTTGGTCTCCTGCGTCGGATCGACCTCCCCCGTCACCTTGCCGCCGCGCAGCACGGTGCAGTGGTGGCACAGGCTGCGGATCTCGTCGAGCTTGTGGCTGATGTAGAGGATCGAGCAGCCCTGCGCCGCAAGCTGGCGCAGCGTCACGAACAGCTTCTCCACCGCCTGCGGCGTGAGCACGGAGGTGGGCTCGTCCAGGATCAGCAGCTGCGGCCGGCCCATGAGCGCGCGCACGATCTCCACGCGCTGGCGCTCGCCGACGGAGAGGCTGTGCACGGGCCGCATCGGGTCCACTTCGAGCCCGTACTCCCCGGACACCTCGCGCATGCGCGTGATGACCTCGGGCAGCGCCATGGACTTGTCCAGGCCCAGCCAGACGTTCTCGGCGGCGGTCAGCGTGTCGAAGAGCGAGAAGTGCTGGAACACCATGGAGATGCCCAGTGCCCTCGCCTCGTGCGGATTGCGCACCTGCACGGGGCGGCCGTTCCAGAGGATTTCCCCTTCATCCGGGCGCACGGCGCCGTAGATGATCTTCATCAGGGTGGACTTGCCGGCGCCGTTCTCGCCCAGCACGGCATGGATCTGTCCGGGTGCGACGCGAAGGCTCACGCCGTCATTGGCCTTCACGGCCGGGTACTGCTTGCTGATCCCCACCAGCTCCAGGCGCAACATGGACGGTGAAACTCCCTTGGATGCCGGCTGGTGCGCCGGAAAAAGTCGTGATTGTGCTATGGCGCAACGGGCCTCCCGCCCCAGCGCGGTGCGTCAATGGCCGCCGGGCGGGACAAGCGCCACCCGCATCGCTGTTACAGGTTGCAGCTTTCGTGCCGGATTCGCGTCCCTGCGATGTTTCCGTCCCAGGCGCCGCACTTTGCCCATCGTCAAGGTCACGGCCGTCACGGCCTGAAGGTGCCGGCTGCAACCGCGCTGGAGCATTCATTCCAGTTCTTCATTGGTACTGAAAGAAAACCCGTTCGGGCTGAGCTTGTCGAAGCCCCTGGCACAACCGGCCAACAGGCCCTTCGACAAGCCTGTCCTGAGCTTGTCGAAGGGCTCAGGGCG
>JAEYPG010000291.1 GCA_023410975.1 Pseudomonadota bacterium | reverse complement strand
TCAGCCAGGGCAGGGAGTACAGCTTGGCCTCGCCGCCGAAGAGCTTGTGCACCTCGTCGCGCACGGCCTTGGACTCCTGGAAGATCTTCACGAACTTCCTGACGCGCGGGTCGTTCACGTTGTCCTGCCGGGTCACGAAGCGGATGGCGAAATACACGTCAGACACGCCGGTGTAGAGCAGCCCGGCGGTGGCGACCTGCGGCTTGCCGGCGCTGACGAAGTGCGCGGGAATGCCCTGCGCCAGGTCCACGTCGTCGATGGCGCGCACGAGCTGCGGGCCTTCCACCTCGGCGAACTTGAGCTTCTTCGGGTTGGACACGATGTCGTTGACGGTGCCGCGCACGCCCACGCCGTCCTTGAGCTTGATGAGCCCGGCCTTCTCCAGCAGCGCCAGGCCGCGGCCCTGGTTCACCGGGTCGCTGGCGACGGCCACCCGGGCACCGTCCTTGAGCTCCTCGAACTTCTTGATGCGGTAGGAGAACAGGCCGATGTTGGGCAGCACGCCGATGCCGGCCACGGCGAACTTGTAGCCGCGCTCCTTGATGGCGTTGTCCAGGAAGGCCTGGTGCTGGAAGTAGTTGATGTCCAGGTCGCCGGCCTGCAGCGCGGTGTTGGGCGTGGTCCAGTCGGTGAACTCGATCACCTTCACGTCCAGGCCCTGCTTGCGCGCCTCGCGCGCCGCGGCCTCCATGGTGTCGGCGTGCACGCCGGCCGAGGCACCGACCTTGAGCGTCTGCGCCTGCGCGGCGCCCCAGACGAGGACGCTGACGAGGAAAGTGGTGAGCAGTCGGGTGGTTTTCATGGTGATGCGTGTGTTTTCTGTGGGAAGCGGGGAAAGGAGTCAGCGCAGCCGCCGGAACTGCGCCGCGGCGTGGCGTTCGGGCAGGCGGTCGCCCTCGCCAAAGAGCTTGTGGCGCAGGCTGCCCGGGGCGTAGGCGCTCTTGTGCAGGCCGCGGTTCTGCAGCTCGGGCACCACGAGGTCCACGAAGTCCTCGAAGCTCTCGGGCACCACGGTGCGGGTGAGGTTGAAGCCGTCGATGCCGGTCTCCTCCACCCAGGCCTGCAGCTCGTCGGCCACCTGCGCGGCGTCGCCCACGATGGCCGGGTAGCGGCCGCCGAGCTTGAAGTGCTCCAGCAGCTGGCGCCGCGTGCCGCCGAGTTGCTGGATCGCCTTCGCGGCGGACTGGATGGCGTTGGTCGTGTCCAGCTGGATGGGGTCGTCCAGCCCGTAGCGCGCCAGGTCCACGCCCACGCTGGAGGCGAAGTGCGCCAGGCCCGCCTCGGGGTTGGCGTAGCGCACGTATTCCGCGTGCTTGTCGCGCGCCTCGGCGGCGGTGGCGCCGGGCACCACGCTGACGCCCAGCACGATCTTCAGGTCCTCCGGCCGCCGCCCGGCCAGCGCCGCCGCCGCGCGCAGCGACTGCACCGTCTCGCGCACGGCCGGCTTGTGGACGCCGCCGACGAAGACGGCTTCCGCGTGCCGCGCCGCGAAGCGCTGCCCGCGTCCCGAGGTACCGGCCTGGTACAGCACCGGCGTGCGCTGCGGCGAGGGCTCGCTCAGGTGCACGCCCTCCACGTCGTAGTAGCGGCCGTGGTGCCGCACCGCGTGCACCCGTGCCGGGTCGGCGAAGACGCGGTGCTCCCGGTCGCGGCGCACCGCACCGTCTTCCCAGCTGCCTTCCAGCAGCTTGTAGAGCACCTCCAGGCATTCGTCGGCGCGCTCGTAGCGCTCGTCGTGCAGGATCTGGTTGTCCTGTCCGATGGCGCGCGCCGCGCTGTCCAGGTAGCCGGTGACGATGTTCCAGCCGAATCGCCCGCGCGTGAGGTGGTCCAGCGTGGAGAAGCGCCGCGCCAGCAGGTACGGATGCTCCGACAGCACGTTGACCGTGACGCCGAAGCCCAGGTGCGAGGTGGCCGCCGCCATGGCCGACACCAGCAGCGTCGGGTCGTTGATGGGCAGCTGCACCGCCTCGCGCAGCGTCAGGTCCAGGCCGCCGTTGTAGACGTCGTAGACGCCCAGGATGTCGGCGATGAACAGCCCGTCGAACAGGCCGCGCTCCAGCGTGCAGGCCAGGCCGGTCCAGTATTCGATCGTGTTGTATTCGGTGCTGCGGTCGCGCGGGTGCGTCCACAGGCCGTGGTTGATGTGTCCCACGCAGTTTTCATTGAACGCGTTGAGGACGATGTGCTTGTGGGCCATGGCGATCCGTGGGTGAGGAAGGAAATCGGAACTCAGTGCGCGGCGGCTTCCGCCTCGCGCGCCGGCCTGGAAACTTCAGGAATGGGCGTCGAACGGGCTGTGCTTGCCGCCGGGCGTGGCGAATGCCCGGCTTCACGCCGCTCGCGCTGCGCCTGGATGGCCGACTGCGCCAGCGTGGAAATCACCATGTCGTTCTGCGGCGGGTTGTGAAGTCCGCACAGCACGTCGCGGAAATGGCGTTCCAGCGGCAAATCGCGCGACAGGCCATGACCGCCGGCAATGCCCATGGCCAACTCCACCACGCGCACCGCGTTGTTGGTCACGGCGTGCTTGGTGGCCCATACCTCGTTGTGCAGCCGGTGTTTCAGCGCGTCGTGGCGCTCCCAGTGCGCGGCCAGGCCATAAAGCTGGGTCTTGGACGAGGCCAGCAGCAACTCGATCTCTCCGATCTTCTGCTGCACCTGCGGCGCTTCCAGAATGCTGCCGCCCAGGCTGGCGCTGTGCTGCCGGTCGGCGAAATCGAGAATGAAATTCCTTGCCGATACCGCGATGCCCAAATACACCGCCGCGACCTGCAGCCCGAATACCCGGCTGCCGGTGGTGAAGCTGCTGGGCTGACCTTTCACCACGTCGCTCAGGCGCGCTTCGTGCGGTACCAGCACTTCGTCGAACTCGATATCGTCGCTGCCGGTGCTGCGCATGCCCAGGCTGTTCCAGTTCCTGATCACGCGCACCCGGTCCGAGCGCGGCACCAGGAATTCCGCCATGCGGCCCTCCTCCTCGACCCAGGCGTAAACGATCATTTGCTTGAGAGCCGGTGCCGCTGAGCAGAAAGCCTTGCGGCCGTTGATCACGTAGCCCTGTGCCGCGCGGCGCGCGGTGGTGGAAGCCGGGCCGCCGCGCAGCAGGTTGCCGGCGTCGCGCTCGGTGATCAATATGTTCACCAGGTCGCCGTCCCGCACCACGTCATGGCACAGTTTTTCAAATGCGGGCCGCGGCCAGTGCAGGTCGAAACCCAGGTAGGCAAAAGCCATCAGGTGCCAGCCCAGCGACAGTGCGGTGGAAGCGCTGCCCTGGGCCAGCCGCTCCTGGAACAGCAGGAATTCGTACAGCGACAAGCCGCGTCCGCCAAGTTCCTTGGGAATGGTGAGTTTCAAGGCGCCGCGATCGCGCAGCAAATCAAAATGTTCGGAAGGGAAATCGCCGGCGTCGTCATAAAAACGTGCAGTTCTGGCGATTTCCTCAGCCAATTCTTCGGCGTAGGCGGCAAGGGCCTCGTCCGAGGAATGGCGCAGCGTCACGTCGGCATGCGGCATGGTGGTGTGATGCGTGGCAGATAAGAAAGACGCCGCCGCGCGGCGTTGCGCGGCTGGGGTGGCGCCAGGAAATCAGAACAGTCCCGACAGCGGCGGCGGCGTGCCCTTGAGGTGCCAGGCGCCCACCACGGCGGCCTTCCAGTGGCGAGGGTTGTGGTTCGCCACGGTGCGGGCATTGCGCCAGTGGCGGTCGAGGTTGTGCTTGCGGGCCGTGGTGGAGGCGCCGCCCACGTCGAATATCAATTCGGCCGCCCTCAGCGCCGCCGCGGCCGCCACATATTGAGCTTGCGCCACCTCGATGGCCGCGGCGGAAATGGCTTCCTCCGTCAGGCCTTCAACCCAGGCCGCATCGATGCGCTCCGCCGCCCGCAGCACCACGGCCTCGGCCGCATAGGCCTGGGCCGAAATCTCGCCCACGCTGAATTCCACATAAGGGTCGTCCACCGAGCGGCTGGCCGGGCTGTGCTTGATGGGCCGGGCATGGTGGCGCGCGAAATTCACGGCATCCGCCAATGCATTGCGCGCCACGCCGGCCTCCACCGCCGCCAAGAAAAGCTGGGCAAAGGGCGTCACGATGCTGCGCCGGCTTTGGCCTTCGAGTTGCAGCGGCGAGGGAATGATTTCTTCGGGAAATACTTCCACGTCCACGAGGTTGGTGGTGCCGCTGGCCGTGAGGCGCTGGCCCATGGCGTCGAAATCGTCCACCAGTTCCAGGCCGCGGCGGTGCACGGGCAGCATGAATCTCACTTCGTGCCCGTTCTCGTCCAGTGCCGCGGCGCTGATCCAGTCCGCATACAGGCTGCCGGTGCTGTAGTACTTGCTGCCGGTGGCGCGGTAACGCTCGCCGTCGCGCACGATGCGCGAGCTGATGGCGCCATTGGCCCCGCCGATTTCCCAGCCGGCATTGCCGAACACGTCGCCGCGCAGATAGCGCGGCAGCCAGCGCCGGCGCAGTGTTTCGTCACCGTTTGCCAGCAGGCCTTCAACGAAAAGAAAACTCGGCCGCAGCGCCTGGGCAATGTTGGAATCCACGGCCGCCACGTCGATGACGAATTGCACCGTTTCGCGCACCGACGCACCCGGGCCGCCGTAAATCCCGGGAATGCGCCAAGTCAACAGCTTTTCGCTGCCGATGCGTCGAATCTGCTCATGCGGCAGTTGGCGCCGCAGCTCCCTTTCTTCCGCACCCTGGCGAAATTCGGGCAACAGTGCGGCGGCACGGTTGTTCAAGCCGGCCACGCCAACGGCAGATTCCTCGCGTGCCGCTGCCTCAGGGTGGTCTATGGTCAGTTCGCTCATGTTGATATGCAGCGTGGCGGCGGGTTCGGAATTCTTGCCGGAAGCTTGATGGTGAAAGCTTCCGGGGTTCCGGGCCGGCCGCTCTGCTCCCCTCCTTCAAATTGGATGGGGTGATGCTATGCAGGCCAGGGGATTTCCCGAACGAAGAGATTTGCATACGGGTATGAGCGGGATCAAGCGCGTTTCTTATCTGATTTCTGGCCATGGGAATTCGTGTCGCGCATGAGTTTGGCGCGGCAAGGTGTGGGCGCCGGGAGCGAGCGGCACAAGGGTTGCCGGCCTGGGACTCCATCAATGCAACACAGGAGCATGACCATGGGCTTGCTGGACCAGATCCTGGGCGGACTCGGCGGCGGAGCGGGCGGGATGAACCGAGGGGGTGGCGTGCCCATGGGGCGGGCCTCCGGCGGACGCGTCAACACGCAGGTCCTGATGGCGCTGCTGCCCATCGTGCTGAACCTGCTGGCCAACCGGCGCCGCGGAGGTTCGACGCCCGGCATGGGTGGCGGCTTGGGCGGCCTCGGCGGGTTGCTGGGTGGGCTGAGTGGAGGAGGCGCCTCGGGCGGCAGCTTGGGCGGCCTCGGGGGGCTCGGCGGGCTGGCGGGGCTGGGTGGCCTGGCCGGGCTGTTGGGCCAGTTGAGCCAGCATGGCTACGGCCAGCAGGTGCAATCCTGGGTCGGCACGGGCGAGAACGAGCCGTTGCCGCCGGAGGCGCTGACACAGGTCTTCGACCAGCAGCAACTGGCCAAGATCGCCAGCGAGGCGGGCGTGAGCGAGGACGAGGCGCGCTTGGGCCTGTCCGAATTGCTGCCCGAGGTGGTGGACCGCTTCACGCCGCAAGGCCAACTGCTGGGCGAAGACGAGATGAACAACAGCATCGACGACTTCGTGCGGCGGCTGGGGGGCTGAATAACGCCACTTTCTGCGCCACGTCAACATCACCGCCACTCTGGAAAAACAGGCGCTGGGGCCTCTTACAATGCCGCTCTCTTACAACTCGAAACGTTCTGGCGGATAATTGGAAAAGGCATGCTGCCTTGGTCCGCCGGGCTTGGGGGAGCCTGTTTTGTTCACGAGCAAGCGTATTTTGGTGGTGGCATTGTCGGCCGCTCTGGCCGCCTGTGGCGGCGGCAAGGCGTCGCAGGGAGAAGTGGATTCGTTGAGCGCCCAGGTGGCGGCACAGCAGAAGACCATTGATGGCCTTACCGCGTCTTCCACGCAGCAGCTCAAAGAAATGCAGGACAAGCTGGTGGCCCAACAGGCGACGCTGGACGACCTGCTGGCCAAAATGGCGGCCAATGCCGATACGCTGCAAAGCCAGTGGCAGGAAATCCTGGCGCTGCGGGCCACGATCGACGAGCAGCAGAAATACATCAGGCAATTGCAGGCCGGCGCTGAAAAAGTGGATATGGCCGGGCCGATGCTGAAGAACTTCACAGTGTCCAAAAGCGATGTCGTGATGCCCGACACGCTGGAACTGAGCGTCGAAGCCCTGGACACGGGCGCCGGCATGCTGAAGGTGGAGTTCTACGAGGCGGGCAGCAACGTGCCGGTGGCCGTTGCGGCCAAGCCTGCTTATACCTACCCCTACTATCCCTATCCGACGGACGTGCCGGGTGGTAGCACCTATTCCACCTACCGCGTGATTCTTCCGCTCGGTGTGCAGGACAACGGCACCCACTCGTACTACGTGCGGGCCTACGACATGGCCGTAACTGCAGCGGGCACCCTGGCTTCGAACATCACCTCCAATGCCGATGCGGCCGTGCCCGTGAAGGTGGCGATTCCGGACAACGGGGTGGAATTTGCCGGCAGCCTCAAGAGCGAATTCGGGATGGAGCCCGTCTCGGTCGCGAGCCTGAAGCCCGATCCCCACCATGCCGGCGTTTTCCTTGCGTTGACCGGCGACTGGTCCGTCAGCAATTTGTTGAAACTGGACTACGGTAGCAAGACGGCCAGCAGGCTGGCGCCGGCCTTGAATTCGGTAATTGACGTCGCTTTCCATCCCAAGCAGGCTGATACGCTGTTCAGGACGACCGATTACGAAATCCAGTCGAGTACGAATGGCGGGTCCACCTGGAATACCGTGGCCCGGCGGGATAGTTATTACAGTGGAATCGGGTATGCAAGCTATGCTGCACGCTTCCTCACATTCACGCCCAGCGGCAATCGCCTGTTTGCCTCCAGCCATGGCAATGGAAACTACGGCTATTACGCTTATGGAGATGCCCTGACTTTCAGCGTGAATGGAGGTTCGTCCTGGCAACCAGCCATCACGGGGGCCTCCTATGGCGAATCGATGGGCTCGGTGATGGTCGGTGGCGGCGACGAGCGGATCGTGTATGCCAGCACCATGTCACGCGTGCTGCGCTCCAGTGATGGAGGAAACAGCTTCAACTTCGTTGGCAACCTGCCGTCCACGTCGTCGATGTATTCCTCGCCGCTCGTGCTGTCCGCAGATCCTTTCGATGCCAACGTGGTGCTGGCCCTGGTGCAGACCTACACCTACACCGCAGGACAGCCGTCCAAGCTGTACCGTTCCACGGACGGCGGCGCAACGTGGTCGGCTGTCCAGATGCCCACCACACCACTGGCCCAGCTTCTGTTCGATGGGCAGGGCGGCGGTACGGCGGTGATGAGCGTGGTGCACAACCCGTACGTCAAGGGCCTGGTCTACATGCCGGCCTTCGTGGGCCAGAACAGCGCCGCGGTGCTGCGCAGCAAGGACGGTGGCGCGACCTGGGAACTGCTGCCGTATTTCGACCAGGCCACCAAGGGCTACGACAACCGCAGTTCAGCTAACTGGCTGGCTACGACCAAGCCCGATGCTGACGGTACCGTGCAGTTGTTCGTGCCCAGCAGCAATGGCTTCAACCGTTACCTGGACCGCACCGCGCTCAAGTGACGCGCTCACGCCGCTTGCTTCCTGCCACGGGCAGATAGGCTTTCGCTACTCGAAAGCCGTCCAGATTTTTCAGCCGGTCAGTCCGCTTTCCTCGATGAGTATTTCAGCCAGGCTCTGGCCGAGGAGGGTGGGCTGCAGCGGAAGAATCAGGGCGCAGGATGATTTCGCATCCTCGTCGCTGAGCGGCACGAAACTGATGCCATGCCCGTCCAGCGTCGTCATCCGTTCCGGAATGACGGCAATGCCACGCCGGGCCGCCACGAGCGCCAGCATTGAGGTCTTGGGGGAAATGATCTGCGCCGGGCTCGGAACGAAACCTCGCTTCAGGCACAGGTCCGTCACGACCCGGGCCAGGCCTCCGCGCTCGCGATAGACCGCCGACACGAATTTCTCGTCTTGCAGGCTGGCCACACTGATGCTTGGCTTGTTCGCGGACGGGTGGCCTTCTGGAAAGGCGACCCACAGCCGCTCGGCGGCCAGTTCGAAAAAACCGACCCGCGCGTCGCGGCGCAATACCGGCAGGCGGCTGACGCCCATGTCGGCGTTGCCGCTGGCCACCTCCGATACCTGTTGCTCGGACGAGGCCCGGTCCAGCTCGATCCGGGCCTTGGGGCATTTTTCCGCGAAGCGGTCCAGTGCCGGCATCAGGCTGGTGACGGGGATGGTGCTGGAGTGCAGCAGCCGCAGCACGCCGGCCTCGCCGCGGGCCAGTTGCCGCCCATCGTCAGCGGCGCTCGCCAGCGTGTGCGCGATGGAGCTCACACGCTCCCGGTAGAGCACGCCCGCGGGCGTCAGCCGCACGCCCCGGGCCTCGCGTTCGAACAGCGGGAAGCCCAGCTCCTCTTCCAGTTGCGAGATCTGCCGGCTCAGTGCGGACTGGGCAATGAACAGTGCCGCGGCCGCCTGGGTGAAGCCGCCCAGCTCCGCCACGGTCAGGAAATACTGGATTTGCCGCAGGGTAGGCATGCTGAAAAGAGATGGGTGAAGGGCGAATTTGGAATTTGTATTGTATCGCGCACGCCTACAAAATCATTAAATTCTCTGCTCAGTGGCCGCCTTTAATTTCATGGGCGATTATTTCACGCATTTTTGGAGTTTTCATGTCCCCGGGATTTCAAGTTTTTTCTTGTCTGCTGGCCGTTCTGGCCGGCATGAGCGTAGCGCTTCAGCAGGTGCTCAACGCCAATCTCCGCACCCATCTGGGCTCACCTTGGTGGGCCGGTTCCGTGAGTTATCTCGTGGGTTTGGTGGCCATGGTATCGGTGGCCTTGATGGCGCCGGGGCCGCGTTTCAGCGAGTCTTTCGCCGGCGGTGCGCCCTGGACTTCTTGGGTCGGCGGCCTGTTCGGGGCCATTTTCATTGGCATCGCCATTTTGATGGTGCCGCGCCTTGGGGCCGCCACGACCCTGGCCTTGATCGTGGTGGGGCAGATGGTCGGCTCCCTGGTGTTCGATCACTTTGGCCTGTTTGGAATCCAGCAGCAGCCGGCCAGCGTGGTTCGAATCGGGGGCGCGGTCTTGCTGATTCTGGGCGTGGTTTTGATTCGGCTTTGACAAGGCGGGTGAAATGCCTGCGCCCACGGCCCTCAGCGGAAGACCGACATCCGCAATCAGTCCCGGCATGGCAAGGCCAGCCGAAGAAGAAACGTCGTCATCCCGGCGGCAGCCAGGATGACGACGCGTGGGCCCGCGGCTTGCGCCGCGGCTCTTCCGTCAACTCAGCAAATCCGCCCCTGCCGCTCCAGCAGCCACTCCGGCGCGTCCTGCAGCGCGACGGGGCGCAGGAAGCGGTCCAGCGCGGCGTAGCCCACCGAGGTGGTGAAGGGCTGCGTGGACGCGGGCCACGGGCCGCCGTGGTGCTGCGCCGCCGTCACCGCCACGCCCGTGGGCACGCCGGAGAACAGCACCCGGCCCGCCACCTGCATCGCCGCGCGCACGATGCGCTGCGCCTCCTCGCCGGCATTTTCCGCACCCCACACCGTCACCGTCAGGGTGCCGCCCACGGCCTTGAGCACCTGCACCGCCTCGTCGGCCGACCGCACCTGCACCACCACCGCAGCCGGGCCGAACACCTCCTCGCGCAGCGCGTGGCTGCCGATGAAGGTCTCGGCGCTCGTCTCCACCAGCAGCGGCGTCGGCGCGATGGCCGTGGAGGCGTGGTCCACCGCCACCAGCGTCTTCACGCCCTCGTGGCCCGCCAGCCGCGCCACGCCGGCGTCGAAGGCCTTGCGCATGCCGGGCGTGAGCATCGCGTGCGGCGTCTGCGCCGCGAGCGCCTCGGCAAAGGTTTTCACGAAGCCCTGAGACGCCTCGTCCTGCTGCACCACGATCACGCCCGGGCTGGTGCAGAACTGGCCGCAGCCCATGGCGATCGAGCCCGCCAGCGTCTTGGCCAGCTCCGCGCCCTTGTCCGCCAGCGCCGAGGGCAGGGCGACCACCGGGTTGATCGAGCCCAGCTCGCCGTAGAAGGGGATCGGCTGCGGACGCGCATTGCACTCGGCCTGCAGCGCGGCGCCGCCGCGGAAGGAGCCGGTGAAGGCCACGGCCTGGATCAACGGATGCCGCACCAGCGCCACGCCCAGCTCGATCGAGCCACCCTGCACCATCTGCAGCACGCCGGCGTCCAGCCCCTGCGCCGCGACCACGCCGCGCGCCAGCTCGAACACTTCGCGCGAGAGCTGCGGATGCGCCGGGTGGGCCTTCACCACTACCGGGCAGCCGGCGGCCAGCGCAGAGGCGGTGTCGCCGCCCAGCACGGAGAAGGCGAAGGGGAAGTTGCTGGCCGAGAACATCGCCACCGGGCCCACCGGCACGCGCACGCGCGTCAGGCGCGGACGGCCCGCGGGCGGGGCGCCGGCCACGGCCGGGTCGTCGGTGAAGGTGTAGGGCGCGCCAGCTTCCGCCTGGGTGGCGAAGCCGCGCAGCTGGAACGCGGTGCGGTCGAGCTCGCCGTTGAGGCGCACGGGGCCCAGGCCTGACTCGCGGTCGGCCAGCGTGACCAGCGCCTCGCGCCGGCCTTCCAGCGCATCCGCCAGGCCGCGCAGCAGCGCGGCGCGGGTGGCGG
>JAEYPG010000139.1 GCA_023410975.1 Pseudomonadota bacterium | reverse complement strand
CGGCCGCCTTCGCGGATGGCGAAGCGCAGACCTTCTTCCATGGCGATCGGGGCGATCAGCTTGACGGTGATGGAGACGTTGTCGCCAGGCATCACCATTTCCTTGTCCTTGGGCAGCTCCACCGCGCCGGTCACGTCCGTGGTACGGAAGTAGAACTGGGGACGGTAGTTGTTGAAGAACGGCGTGTGGCGGCCGCCTTCGTCCTTGGACAGCACGTACACCTCGGCGGTGAAGTGCGTGTGCGGCTTGATGGAGCCGGGCTTGCACAGCACTTGGCCGCGCTCGACGTCTTCACGCTTGGTGCCGCGCAGCAGGATGCCCACGTTGTCGCCGGCCTGGCCCTGGTCCAGCAGCTTGCGGAACATTTCCACGCCGGTGCAGGTGGTCTTCTGCGTGGCACGGATACCGACGATCTCGATTTCCTCGCCGACCTTGATCACGCCGCGCTCGACGCGGCCGGTCACCACGGTGCCGCGGCCGGAGATCGAGAACACGTCTTCCACGGGCATCAGGAACGTGCCGTCCACGGCGCGCTCAGGCGTCGGGATGTAGCTGTCCAGCGCGTCGGCCAGCGCCATGATGGCCTGCTCGCCCAGTTCGCCCTTGTCGCCTTCCAGAGCCAGCTTGGCCGAGCCCTTGACGATGGGGGTGTCGTCGCCGGGGAAGTCGTACTTGCTCAGCAGCTCGCGCACTTCCATCTCGACGAGCTCCAGCAGCTCGGCGTCGTCGACCATGTCGCACTTGTTGAGGAAGACGATGATGTAGGGCACGCCCACCTGACGCGCCAGCAGGATGTGCTCGCGCGTCTGGGGCATCGGGCCGTCAGCGGCCGAGCACACCAGGATGGCGCCGTCCATCTGCGCCGCGCCCGTGATCATGTTCTTCACGTAGTCGGCGTGGCCGGGGCAGTCCACGTGCGCGTAGTGACGGTTGGCCGTCTCGTACTCCACGTGCGCGGTGTTGATCGTGATGCCGCGGGCCTTCTCTTCCGGAGCCGCGTCGATCTGGTCGTACGCCTTGGCTTCGCCGCCGAACTTGGACGACAGAATGGTCGTGATCGCCGCCGTCAGCGTCGTCTTGCCATGGTCCACGTGGCCGATCGTGCCCACGTTGACGTGCGGCTTGGTCCGCTCGAACTTACCTTTTGCCATGCTCAGCTCTCCTGGCGATCAAACGAGTTCACTGTTGGGTGGTGCCCATGGCGCGGATCGAACGCGCGACCTCTCCCTTACCAAGGGAGTGCTCTACCACTGAGCCACATGGGCATCGGCACAGGTCTAGGCTCTTTTTCATCAGAGCCCACACCACTGCCGAAGCGTGATCGCTGGAGCGGGAGACGGGAATCGAACCCGCGTCATCAGCTTGGAAGGCTGGGGTTCTACCATTGAACTACTCCCGCCCTGGGAGCTGGATCAGCACCCCCACTGCAACCGAAGTCATCGAGTGCAGCAGGCCCGCCAACCCTGACCGCACTGCGTCAGCGAGTCGCAGCACGATCGAATTTGTTTGCCTTGGTGGAGGAGGCTGGATTCGAACCAGCGTAGGCGTAAGCCAACAGATTTACAGTCTGCCCCCTTTAGCCACTCGGGCACCCCTCCGAGGCAAGACCAAAACTATAACACCGTAAAAAAAGAATGCAAAGCCTTTCGAAGAAAAATTTCTGAGGATCGCAGGAGTCGCTCCGCGGCGCAGCCCCCGATTGCGCCGGACTGCCTGCGCAGACGCCAGTTCACGCCCCCGCTTTCCCCACAGGCCCACGGCAAGCAGTTCCAGTGATCGAGCCGATCCGGACCGATTCGCTGCCGCCACTCCCATCACAACTGCCAGTCGATCGCCCTCCCCCGCTCGGCCAGAAAGGCGTTGGCCTTCCCAAAGTGCCCATTGCCGATGAAGGGAATCGGCGGCTTCGTCGCCGCCAGCGGCGAGGGGTGGTTGCTCACCAGTACCAAGTGATCGCGCCCCGCAGCCTCGATCAGCGGCCGCTTGGCCTGCGCGTGCGCGCCCCAAAGCATGAAGACCTTGGGCTGCGCCTCCTCCGCCGCAGCTCGGATCAGCGCGTCCGTCAGCGCCTCCCAGCCGCGCTTGGCATGGCTGGCCGGCTTGCCCTCCTCCACCGTCAGCGTGGTGTTGAGCAGCAGCACGCCGCGCTGCGCCCACGCCACCAGGTGGCCGTGGCGCGGCGGCTTGAGTCCCAGGTCGCGCTGGATCTCCTTGAAGACGTTGCGCAGGCTGGGCGGCGGCGTCACGCCTTCGGGTACCGAGAAGGCCAGCCCCTCGGCTTGGCCGGCGCCGTGATACGGGTCCTGCCCCAGCAGCACCACGCGCGTATGCGCCAGCGGCGTGAGTTCCAGCGCCCGCAGCGGCCGCGCCGGGAACACGGTCGCCCCGGCCGCCAGCCGCTGGTCCACGAAGCTCGCCAGCGCCTGCCCGGTGATCGAGTCCAACCAGCCGTCCACGACGTGCTGCCAGCCGGGGTCGATGCCATGCAGTTGCGCCTCCAGGGGCGGCTGCAGGCGATTGAATTGTTCGATGTCGTCCATGGCGCAAGCCTAGGGCCGGCACGGGGCCGCCGCCGCACGGCGGCCGCCATTTCCCCGCCGGCGCATCGGCCGCGCCATGAAGAAAGCCTGCCCGCAGCCTCCTTTCGAGGCCCTGGACAGGGCTCATCAGGCCGCCTCAGCGGCGCGGATTCAGCCGAACAGCGCCTGCAGCGCCGCGCCCGGGTCCGGGGCGCGCATGAAGGCCTCGCCCACCAGAAAGGCGTTCACGTCGGCGTCGCGCATGCGGCGCACGTCCGCCGGCGACAGGATGCCGGACTCCGTCACCAGCAGCCGATCCGCCGGCACGCGCGGCAGCAGCGCCAGCGTGGCGTCCAGGCTGACCTCGAAGGTGCGCAGGTTGCGGTTGTTGATGCCCACCAGCGGCGTCTTGAGCTTCAGCGCCCGATCCAGTTCCTCGCCGTCGTGCACCTCCACCAGCACCGCCAGGCCCAGGGCCAGCGCCTGCGCTTCCAGGTCGGCCATCTGCGCGTCGTCCAGGCAGGCAGCGATCAGCAGGATGCAGTCCGCCCCCATCGCCCGCGCGTCGAACACCTGGTAGGCATCGACCATGAAGTCCTTGCGCAGCACCGGCAGCGCGCACGCAGCGCGCGCCTGGCGCAGGTAGTCGGCATGGCCCTGGAAGAAGCGCTCGTCGGTGAGCACGCTCAGGCAGGCCGCGCCGTGGCGCTCGTAGCTGGCGGCGATCTCGGCCGGCACGAAGCGCTCGCGCAGCACGCCCTTGCTCGGGCTGGCCTTCTTGACCTCCGCGATCACCGCGGCCCGCCCCGCCGCCACCTTGGCGCGCAGCGCGCCCACGAAGTCGCGCTGGCCGCCCAGGGCCTCCGCCTCGCGGCGCACCGCCTCCAGCGGGCGCACGGCCCGCGCCGCGGCGATCTCCTCGTGCTTGACCGCGACGATCTTGTTCAGGATGTCGCTCATGCCGCGCTCCCGCCCTGCTGCGTGGCCGCCACGAAGGCTTCCATCCTGGCCTTGGCCGCGCCGCTGGCCAGCGCCTCGCGCGCGCGCTCGATGCCCTCGGCGATGGAGGCTGACACGTCCGCCGCGTACAGCGCCACGCCGCTGTTGAGCAGCACGATGTCGCGCGCCGCGCCCGGGCGGTTGTCCAGCACGCCGCGCAGCATCTCCAGCGACTGCTGCGGCGTCTCCACGCGCAGCGCGCGGTTGCTGGCCATGGCCAGCCCGAAGTCCTCCGGATGGATCTCGTACTCCTCGATGCCGCCGTCGCGGTACTCGCCCACCATCGTGGCCGCGCCCAGCGACACCTCGTCCATGCCGTCGCGGCCGTAGACCACCATCGCGTGCCTGGCGCCCAGGCGCTGCAGCGCGCGCACCTGGATGCCGACCAGGTCCGGGTGGAACACGCCCATCAGGATGTTGGGCGCGTCGGCCGGGTTGGTCAGCGGGCCCAGGATGTTGAAGATCGTGCGCACGCCCAGCTCCTTGCGCACCGGCGCCACGTTCTTCATGGCCGGGTGGTGGTTCGGCGCGAACATGAAGCCGATGCCCGTGCGCTCGATGCAGCGCGCGATCTCCGCCGGCGCCAGGTCCAGCCGCACACCCAGCGCTTCCAGCACGTCGGCGCTGCCGCTCTTGCTGGAGACGCTGCGCCCGCCGTGCTTGCTCACGCGCGCGCCCGCGGCCGCGGCCACGAACATCGAGCAGGTGGAGATGTTGAAGGTGTGGGCGCCGTCGCCGCCCGTGCCCACGATGTCCACCAGGTGCTCGCGGTCGGCCACCGGCACCTTGGTCGAGAACTCGCGCATCACCTGCGCCGCGGCGGTGATCTCGCCGATGGTCTCCTTCTTCACGCGCAGCCCGATGAGCAGCGCCGCCATCATCGGCGCGCTCATCTCGCCGCTCATGATGCGGCGCATCAGCGCCAGCATCTCGTCGTGGAAGATCTCGCGGTGCTCGATGACGCGCGTCAGGGCTTCGGTGTTGGTGATGGGCATCGCAGGCCTCCAGGCAGTCGTTGTCAGTTGTCTTGCGCGAAGAACTCGCGCACGGCGGCGATGGCGCGCTCCACGCCCGCGGCGTCCACGTCCAGGTGCGTGACGAAGCGCAGGCCGATCAGCCCCGTGGCCAGCACGCCGCGCGCGCGCAGGTGCGCCAGCAGCGCCTCGCCGCGACCGCCGGCCACGTCCGCGAAGACGATGTTGGTCTGCGGGCGCTTGACCGCCAGGCCCGGCAGCCCCTCCAGCCCCTGCGCCAGGCGCGCCGCCAGCGCGTGGTCCTCAGCCAGGCGCTGCACGTGGTGCGTGAGCGCGTGCTCCACCGCCGCCGCCAGCACGCCGACCTGCCGCATGCCGCCGCCGACCATCTTGCGCACGCGCCGAGCGCGGGCGATCAGCTCGCGCGAGCCGCACAGCATCGAGCCCACCGGCGCTCCCAGG
>JAEYPG010000120.1 GCA_023410975.1 Pseudomonadota bacterium | reverse complement strand
GCAGCCATGTGTGCACGTCGCCGGCGTGCAGCAGCGCGTGCCCGGCGGCCCAGCCGGTGGCGGTGCTGGTGGTCAGCAGCAGCCGCAGGTCCGGGCGCAGCGCGCGCAAAGCGGCGATCAGCGGCGCGGCGGCGCGCGTCTCGCCCAGCGACACCGCGTGCAGCCACAGCAGCCGCCGCGGCGGCGGCGCCGGGTACTCGTAGCGGCCCAGGCGCTCGCCCAGGCGCTCACGGTAGGCCGGCTCCTTGGCGCCGCGCCGCCACAGGCGCAACAGGTAGGCCGGCGTCAGCGTCCACAGCAGGCTGCCGTAGAGCGAGCGCACAAGCGCAGCCACGGGCGGGCGGCCTCGCGCGCGCTCAGTGCGCCGCCGCGGCGATGCGGGCGTCGGGCTTGACGGTGCGCAGCGCGGCCATGAAGTCCGCCTCGATGCGCTCCAGCGCCGAGGGGGTGTGGCCCTCGAAGCGCATCACCAGCACCGGCGTGGTGTTGGAGGCGCGGATGAGGCCGAAGCCGTCGGGATAGTCCGCGCGCAGCCCGTCGATGGTGACGAGCTCGCTGCCTGGGAACTGCGCGGTCTCGCGCAGCTTCTCGATCAGCGCGTGCGGCTCGCCCTCCTCGCAGGCGACGTTGAGCTCGGGCGTGTTGAAGCTCTGCGGCAGCGCGTTGAGCACGGCGCTGGGGTCCTGCTCGCGCGAGAGGATCTCCAGCAGCCGCGCGGCGGTGTACATGCCGTCGTCGAAGCCGTACCAGCGCTCGGAGAAGAAGATGTGGCCGCTCATCTCGCCGGCGATGGGCGCGCCGGTCTCCTTGAGCTTGGCCTTGACCAGCGAATGCCCGGTCTTCCACATCAGCGGCTCGCCGCCGGCCTCGCGCACCACCTCGGTCAGGCGCTGGCTGCACTTGACGTCGTAAATAATCTGCGCGCCCGGGTGGCGCTGCAGGATGTCGCGCGCGAACAGCATGAGCTGGCGGTCGGGGTAGATGATCTGCCCGTCGCGCGTGACCACGCCCAGCCGGTCCCCGTCGCCGTCGAAGGCCAGGCCCAGCTCGGCCTCGGTGGCGTTGACGACCTTGATCAGGTCGGCCAGGTTCTCGGGCTTGCTGGGATCGGGATGGTGGTTGGGGAAGTCGCCGTCCACGCGGCTGTAGAGGTCGATCACCTCGCAGCCCAGCGCGCGCAGGATGGCCGGGGCGGTGGCGCCGGGGATGCCGTTGCCGCAGTCCACCACGATCTTCATCGGGCGCGCGAGCCGGCAGTCGCTGACGATGCGGTGCGTGTACTCGGGAACGATGTCCATGGCGGCGATGCGGCCCTCGCCCTGGGCATAGTCCTCGGCTTCCATGCGCCGGCGCAGGCCCTGGATCTCCTCGCCGTAGATGGCGCGGCCGGCCAGCACCATCTTGAAGCCGTTGTAGTCCTTGGGGTTGTGGCTGCCGGTGACCTGGATGCCGCTGTGGCAGCCGAACTCGCCGCGCGTGGCGGCCACGTAATAGAGCATGGGCGTGGTGACGGCACCGATGTCCACCACGTCGAGGCCGGTGGAGGCCAGGCCGCGCATCAGCGCCGCGGCCATGCCGGGGCCGGAGACACGGCCGTCGCGGCCCACCACCACGGCGCGCTCGCCGGCGGCCAGCGCCTCGGTGCCGAAGGCCCGGCCCAGATGTTCAGCAAAGGTCTCGTCGATCGTCTGTCCCACGACGCCGCGGATGTCGTAGGCCTTGAACGCGGATGCGGCTGTTTGCATGGATGTCCTCCTGGCGGGCGATTGTAGGCAGCCCCCATGGGCCTTCCGCAGCCCGCGCGACCGATGCCAGCGCACCGGACCGCACCCGGCGGCTGCCTATGATCGAACGATGCAGTTCACATCGATCGCGGCCCCCAGGGGCCATTGCCGTGCCCGCGCGGCCCGCATCCCTTCCCTGCCCTCCGGCCACACCCAGACCACGCCGCCGAGCCCGGCGCCCGCAGGGAGAACAGCATGAAGGGGCGCGACCGGCTGGAGCTGGTGCTGCTCGCGGCGCTGTGGGGCGGCTCCTTCCTGTTCATGCGGCTGGCGGTGCCCGCCTTTGGCGCCTCGGCGCTGGCGGCGCTGCGCGTGGCCGTGGCCAGCGCGGTGCTGCTGCCGCTGCTGCTGTTCACGTTGCGGCGGCCCATCGCCGCCTGCAGCGGGCGCTGGGGCGCGCTGGCGGTGGTGGGGCTTCTGAACTCGGCGCTGCCCTTCCTCTGCTACAGCTACGCGGCGCAGTCCATCAGTGCCGGACTGGCCTCCATCTTCAACGCCACCACGCCGCTGTGGGGCGCGCTGGTGGCGTGGGTGTGGCTGGGCGAGCGGCTGAACGGGCAGCGCCTGCTGGGCCTGGCGCTGGGTTTCGCCGGCGTGCTGGGCCTGGCCTGGGACAAGGCCACCTTCAAGGACGGCGCGGCGGGCACGGGCCTGGCGGTGCTGGCCTGCCTGGCGGCCACGCTGATGTACGGCATCGCCGCCAATGCCACCCGGCGCTGGCTCACGGGCGTGCCGGCGCTGGCGCTGGCCACCGGCAGCCAGATGGTGGCCACGCTGGCCCTCGCGCTGCCTGCGGCGCTGGCCTGGCCGGCGCAGCCCATCGACGCCACGGCCTGGACGGCGGCGCTGGCGCTGGGGGTGTTGAGCACGGGCGTGGCCTACGTGCTGTATTTCCGGCTCATCGCGCGGGTGGGACCGGCCAACGCGACGACGGTGACGTACCTGATTCCGCTGTTCGCGGTGCTGTGGGGCGCGCTGGTGCTGCAGGAAGCCGTGACGCTGTCGATGCTGGCCGGCGGGGCCGTGATCCTGCTGGGCACCAGCCTGGCCACCGGCTGGTGGCAGCCCTTCGGCCCGGCGCGGGAGTCGGGCAAGCC